>DATNRH010000478.1 GCA_036703605.1 Candidatus Obscuribacterales bacterium
ATAACCTTGAAAAAATTAGATCGGGAACTACGACCAAACTGGGTTCCCATAACCGAATCTCCCCTTAGAAAAAGTCTTCTAAAGTAGTAATCAAAGGGACAAAGATAGCCCTACTAACAGTCACCTAAACTTGACTAGATACACTCAGAGATTACTACAGGAGCTGAAGATCATGACACTCATTCGTTGGCAACCCTATCGTGAAGTAAATACCCTTCATCAACAACTAGATCGACTGTTGGATAATGTTTTAGCTCCCATGTCTGTTGCTCAGCAAGATTGGTTTCCTACTATGCCCGCAGCAGAACTTAGTGAAACAGAAGAAGCTCTATTGCTGAAGCTGGAAGTGCCGGGAATGGAGCCTAAGGATCTGAATGTGGAAGTGAGTGAACAATCGGTTTCTATCAGCGGTGAACGTAAGTCTGAAACTAGCCATGAAGAAAATGGATCAACTCGTAGCGAATTCCGCTATGGCAAGTTCCAACGCATCATTCCACTACCTACCAGGGTGCAAAATACCAAGGTAGAAGCCAATTATAAAGATGGCATTCTTATGCTGACGTTGCCCAAAACTGAAGAAGTTAAAAACAAGGTTGTGAAGGTAAATCTTGGTTAATGTCTAGGGCGATCGCCCCTAGTGTTAGCTAACATAGTCCATTATGGACATACTTGAAAGTGCCTATTTCCTGACGGAAATGGGCACTTTTGAATGACATGAGTTTAGGAATCAATACTCTAGCTAAAGGCGAGATAACCAATGAGTGCTAAGTTGAGCAGCGGCACTAAAAATAGCAGAAGTAGCCAAGGTGATTTCCCAAGCTTTTTACAGATCTCAACCCAAACAAGAATACCGACAACAACATTCACAAACGGAATGAAGAATAATATCACCCACCAGCCAGGTTTATCCGCAGCTAAGCACATGACATAGGCATTGGCGATAGGAACCCATGCCAACCAAGAGTTTTCAACTCTTAAGCGATCGCAGATGGTTTGAAGGGAGTAGGAAATGTAAGCATAGAATGCAACAAAGAGAATAAACGTAATGAAGTCGTTCATCAAAATAGCCTTTTGAGAATTTAAACACCAGGTGAACACCCTTGCCCAAACATTCTCATTTTAGAGGGACTCAATCATCCCACGGAAAGTTGTAAGGATTGTTTACTAGACTGTTTAGGAGAGGCTTTCTGGAGGCGCTAGACTATTCCTATCTCTACGATTTCCTAGCCATCTTCAACTATGATTGCTCTAGCTCTTCGATCGCTTTTTGGTCGTCTTGCGCCACGTCATTAAGAGATAGGCCATAGCGCCAATTTGCAGTGGCCCTGTGGCTAGATAGGCTTTGAGAGGAGCATAGAGATCGAGGCTAGAAAATGCTCCAAAGTATACAACTCCCACCACAAAAAGGCTAAAGCCAGCCAGCGACAGCCGTTGGTATTTCGGCAGTATGCCTGCTAGGCTAGCCTCTTTGTTGATCTTGTTCTTGGGCATGGCATATGACCGAAGGGGTAGACGGCTAGAGCAGATTTACGGCTCGTCTTCAACGCTCGGTTCACCTTGTTTCAGTTCATCCAATGGGGTATCCCACGGGTCGGCAGTGGGAAAGGTGGTGAAGGAATTATCCAACAGTTCCGGATCCTGCATGTTCTCGCCATCGCGATCCCTGGTTTCCCCAGACGTGTCCTTGGGTTGGGAGTCGTCTTGAAAGCCAGACTCGCCCTGGATGTCAGACTCATGTCGGAATCCAGATGCAGGTTTGTCTTGACTATCGCGATCGCTTTGTTCGATGCGACGGTCTAGAACAATGGGTGATTGTAACGGTTCATCAAACAAGCCCGACGCTTGGTCTAAATAGGTTTGAATCTGTTCAGCTTTATCCTGGTCGGCCAAGCGTGGTTGCCCCGCTTCCACCTGCACCGGCAAGACCTCTAGGCGCATCTGCTCGTCGCGCAGAGAGACTTTGAGCACCGCCGTGTCGTAGTTCGCTGTAGCCGGATCGGCGGCATCGCCTTCGGGCATGAAGTTGCCAATGGAGTAAGCGATCGCTCTCCCGCGATAGATTTCTGCACCCTGGAGCACCTGGGGATGATAGCCAATCACCAAATCGCTGCCCTGATCGACGGCATGGTGGGCTAAGTTCACCTGCTGGGCTGAGGGATAGTCCGCCATCGCATCTTGCCAATGGAAATTGACAATCACCCAGTCAACCTGGGGACGAATCGCCTGCACATCGGTGGTAATTTGATCCGTGAGCGGATCACTGGTGCTGGCAACCGAGCTGGTGTAGCTCAAGTAGGCGATGCGTTTACCATTGACGTCCAAAATTTCAGGACGGCGGGCGGCGGTGGACGTCGTGCCATGGCCCACGGTGCGCAATCCAGCTTGCTCCACCGCTGATAGAATGCGCTGTAAATCTGCCCGACGCGATCGCGGTTCATCAACTTGGGATGGAGTACTGACAACATCAACGCCGCTATCGATCCAGGCCTCTTCGGTGGGCCAAGCTGCGGTCTGCTCATCGACCACGTCGGGTATATCTAAATAGGACAGCGCTACATCGGCATTCTGAATGGGATTCACCATGGTGGTGGCGGTGGATAGCCAAGGCGCGCCGCTAAAGCTGAGGGTGAGGGTTGGGCGGCTGTGGGAAATGGGATGGATGATAACCGGCACTGGCTCTAAGGCTGCCTGCACCGTGCCTGAGGTGGGAACGGGCGATCGCCCCAGAAAATCTGGTAGGGGCAGGGTGCCGGCTTGGGACGGATCAGCAGACTTGAGGGTGGTGACATAGCTGACAGCTTCTACACCACAGCCCAGCAAAAAGGCGAGGGCTGCTGATCCGCCCAGCCAAACCTTGCGCGGCGACCATCGCGGTTCAACGGGGCGATAGAGCGCAACGGTGTTAGACGGTTTCGCACCTAAGATCGTGTCTACTGCCCCAGCACAAGTCTGACCGATGTTATGCAGCCATACCTGTAGCCCTGAAGGCTGGACACTCGGTTTAGGCACGGGCACGGGAGCGGGCGGCACACCCAGGGTCAGGGTTTCTTCCCAAAGAATGACATCGGTGCTGCTGGCTAGCTTAACGGTGATATGTGCCCAATAGAGCGTAGGCAGTCCAAGGCGTAGGAGGCGATCGCTCATCGCTGTGAGCATGATCTGGCGATCG
>DATNRH010000479.1 GCA_036703605.1 Candidatus Obscuribacterales bacterium
CATTCCTAACGCTAACTACTAGCCAGCAGGCTTTTGGGTACGTCTTCACCTGCTGAATGCTCTTTCCTATAAGGATTGTAACACCCCTGATCAAGATGATTAGCCAGATGATAACTGAATACACCTCCTCAGGGCGATCGCTCTTCTATCTCAAAAAACACATGAATTGGCATGGGGCATCTGTATCATAGGCATGGCGATCGCCCCGTTGTGTTGAGAAGAGGAGTGAAGTCCATGCCGGTTTCGTCTGTCCCGCCTTGGTGGATTGGTATTGCCATTTCCTACTACGCCTTCATAGCCATTGGAATTACAGAAGCCGGACTAGGGGTATTGCTGCCATCCATTTTGGTAGACTATGACCTCACTCCAGCAACCGTGACCTTGCTGTTTGTCAGCCAAATCAGTGGCTACATCCTCGCCGCGCTGATGAGCAGCATTATCAGCCATCGGCTGGGGTTGGGGGCCATGCTGCTGCTAGCCTCGGGCGCATTAACCCTGGCCTTGATAGTCTATGGACGATCGCCCCTGTGGAGCATCATGGTGGTGATGGGGGCGCTTTTGGGGTTAGGAATTGGGTTGATTGATGCCGGAGTAAATACGGCCATTGTGCAGGACGATCGCAGTGCGCCATTAATTGGCACCCTCCATGGCTTTTATGGCGTAGGTGCACTGCTGGGGCCCGCGATCGCCACCACCTTGATGGCTGCCGGGTACGACTGGCGACAGGTGTATCTGGCCTTAGCCAGCTTGGTAGGACTGTTGGGCGTAGCGGTAGGGGCAGCTCTGTTCTGTCGATATCCGCCCTTACTCCATCGCAATCTTACAGGATCCACAACAGCCTGGAGAACCCTAAAGCGATCGCTCAAAGTTCCAGTGGTGCTGCTTTCAGGGCTATTTTTGCTAATTTATATCGGTATTGAAGCAGGGCTAGGCAACTGGGCCTATACAGTACAGGTGCTAGCCCGATCGACCCCCGAACTGGTAGCGGGGTATAGCGTCAGTGCCTACTGGCTGGGCCTAACCCTGGGGCGATTTCTACTGGGATATTGTCTGACCTGGCTGGGGGCAGTGCGCACCCTTAGCGTTTCATTACTCACGCTGCTGCTAGGGCTAATGGCATGGTGGCAACTGCCAGGCCAATGGGTGAGCCTGCCGCTGATTGGGTTTGCCCTAGCGCCGATCTTTCCTGCCACAATCTGGCTAATTCCCAAACGCCTACCCGCTGCTCTCGTGCCCGCCGCCATTGGATTTACCACCAGTGCGGCAAGCTTTGGGGCAGCGCTGATTCCCACGGGCATCGGCTGGATTGCAGATTGGGCAGGGCTGGCGGCCATTCCGGCGCTGCTGCTACCCTTGGCGATCGCCCTGGTAGGTCTGCATCACTGGCTGGTGCGGCTGTCTCGGGGGCGACTGGCCCGACTGGCCTCTCGTCCTGGGAAGCAATGACCCTCATATCAGATTCTGATCTGA
>DATNRH010000480.1 GCA_036703605.1 Candidatus Obscuribacterales bacterium
CGTTATGATGGCGTTCTCGGGGTTTTGGCAGGCATTGAAGCGGTGCAGATCCTCCATGAGCAAGGGCTACGGCTGAATCATCCCTTAGAGGTGATTGTATTCAGCGACGAAGAAAGCAGCATGATTGGGTCGCGGGCGATCGCTGGTGCCGTAAAGGGAGAAGCGATTTACCATCCAGAGCAAGGCACCTCGATTCAAGCCTGTTTGGATGCCGTTGGCGGTGACTGGTCGCGTATTCTCTCGGCCCGCCGCAGCCGCGAAGATATGGTGGCCTTTGTGGAACTGCATGTGGAACAGGGCAGTGTGCTCGACAGTAAGGGCTATGAGATTGGCGTGGTGGATGGTGTTGTGGGTATGAACCGCTACGCCATTACCATTACCGGCGTTCCTAACCATGCTGGCACCACCCCCATGGATATGCGCCATGATGCCCTGGTGGCTGCCGCTCAGGTGACCCTGGCCGTGCAGGCGATCGCCCTAGAACAGCCTAGCCGTCCTGTAGCCACCGTCGGATCGTTGAACGTATCTCCCAATGCTGCCAACATTGTGCCTGGGCGGGTAGAGCTGACCGTAGACATGCGGGATTTGTCCCAAGACTGTTTGGATGACATGACCTATCAGCTCTCGCGGCACCTGCGGGCGATCGCCGCCAAAACCCGCACCAACATTGATATGACACCTATTCTCAAAGTTAAACCCTCCCCCGCCGCCGCCCGCATAAAGTCTGTGATTCGCGATGTCTGCCAAGACTTAGGATTTTCCGCCCACGCCCTGCCCAGCCGCGCCGGTCATGACGCTATGGAAATGGGGCATATCACCGACATGGGCATGATTTTTGTACCTAGCCACGCTGGCATCAGTCACTCTGACCAAGAATACACATCTCCAGAACAATGTACGCAGGGAGCGACCGTGTTGCTCCAGACTCTCGTGCGCCTAGATCAGGTTTACAGCTAGCTCTAGACGAAATCACAGCAAAAACTAGACATCAGGCGATCGCGCCTGATGAATCTTTATGTTTTGAGGTCAAAAAATCCGTAGGTTAACTGGAGGCGATCGCCCCTAGGCTCATTCACAATGGGACTAGGGATGGCGATCGCTGGTTAGGTTGGGCCTAAGCAATCTCTAGA
>DATNRH010000481.1 GCA_036703605.1 Candidatus Obscuribacterales bacterium
CGGTCGCGCAGATTCGCGATCGCGTGCGTGCGTTGAATGCCCAGCCCCAAGATGAATTCAAAGTACGATGCGATCGCGTCTTTAAAAAACTCCGCCGTGCCGAGGCCAATCTGAACACGAAGCAACGGCAGAAGCTGGCCAAAGTACTGGCCCAACTTGACCAACTTTTGGATGGGGCATAACGTTATGCCCCAAGTTCTTCCCCACCGTCTAGGAAAGTTGCTGAAGTAAAGAGTCTTGATTGGATACAGACCCTTCACGACGGGCTAATCCTGTAGGGGTTTTACTAAGTCATATGTATTAGGGAGTTGAAGATATCCTGAGAGATAAAGCCCAGTAAGGTTATGAAGGTTAGACTATGCCCAAAATGATGAGGAGTAAGCACAATAGAGATGTCAGAGTTTAGCCAACTCAACGCCTTCCGCCCCCAGGTAAAAAAAGTCTGAACCAAGCCTATGAACGGGCCTACGAAAAACCCAACTTGTCCTTTTCGAGTTGTATGGGCAACAGCTTTAGGCAAACAGTGGCCGGTTTGTTTGCCCGCAAGGACATGAATAGTGCAACGATGTTGTCCGGTCACGTAGCATTCACCCAAGCCCGAGTCCAAGCCAGTGAGAGTGAGTATCTCATCGCGGCTCAGGACACAACGTACTACAACTACTCAGGTCAGACGCAGATGTCGGGGTTGGGGAGAATCCAGGGTAAGGTGCGAGGACTGATGCAGCACAATGTGTTGCTCATGGAGCAGGGAGGACAGCCCCTGGGACTAATCCATCAACAGTACTGGACGCGAGGGGGGGCGATAGATTGGCCGTCGGAGCAAAAAGAATCTCAAAAGTGGTTCAAGGGCTTGGCTGCGGTCAACCAACAAGCCCAAGGGTCAAACCAACGATGGGTGGTCACCTGTGACCGAGAAGGGGACATCTTCGAGTTCTTCAAAGCCAAGCGTGAGCCGAATGTGGATTTGCTGGTGCGGGTGTGTCAACCCCGCCGCGTCGAAGTGGCTGCCGCTGGAAAGGTCTGTCCATTGCCGGATGTCGCTGAGCAGCTCGACGACTACGGGCAGTATGCAGTGCAGATTGAGCGGCTGTATGAGGGCAAGCGACGAACGGTAGACGTGACCTTGCAGTTGCAGGCAGCAACCGTTCACATCTACCCGCGTCAAAATTTGAGCCCCGCTCGCCACAAGACGCAGCCCCTGGCGCTGGTTATTGCCACCGAGGTCGCTTGTGTTGATGGGAAAACGCAGGTGGACTGCTTCGACGCTGACAACAGTCTGTGCTGGTCTCTGCTCACCAGTCTACCGGTGGCAACGGCAGCCGATGTCCAACGCATCCTCCGTTTCTATGCTCTGCGTTGGCGCATTGAACGGCTTCACTTTACTCTCAAGTCCGGGGCGTTAAATGTGGAGCGGCTCCAATTTGACGATGTGCATACCTTGGTCAATGCTTTAACCTTCTACTCGGTGGTCGCTTGGCGGCTTCTCGGGTTGACCTATG
>DATNRH010000482.1 GCA_036703605.1 Candidatus Obscuribacterales bacterium
CACCTGATATGTGAGGGGATCAATTCGGGAACACTAGTAGCAAAGGAAACGACCCTACTTCTAGGATCTAGCTATTTAGATCCAGCGATCGCTCCCTGAAACCACCCTATCGTGATCCCAGATGAAGCCGTTGCGAACCTAGCTCCTTACAGATGTAACATTTCGTAAGGAATCATGAATAAACTGCTGTGTAAGCCTGGAAATGCAACAAAAAGCACCAAGATCGACCGATTGCTGACTCCATTTATATTGCGTTAAGTTGCGATTCCAAGATAATTTTTTCATCAAGGGTGGGTTTCCGTCCTGTAGGCGATCGCTCAAAACGCTACCATAGAGTTAAGTAGAGTCATTTTTGGTCTACCTTAGTCATCTAGCGATCGATTAACGATCCCCGCGCCATTTGCTGTATCAAGCACTACCACCTAATTGACCTATGCTTCAAGATGCCCAGGCAATTCGCCACTACCAACGCATTACCGATGCCCTGACTGAGCAGTGGAACCGAGGGTATCGCCTAGATGAGCTACGCCTGTATCTCGACGGGTACCTAGCTGCTCTACGCAATTCCAACGTGCTAGAGCCCTATCTGGTTCATCGCCTTGAAGACGAAGCGGTGCGCTACCTGTTCGACACCAGTAACTTCGCCGTCCCCGAGCCCGAGATGGAGCCCGACTACGACTACCGCTAAGCGGCCAATGATTCCCCAGACGCCGCTCCCCAAGATCGACAAGCGATCGCTTTGGGATCCCCACCGCCTCCACCCACCTGGGTGGAGGTTGTTGTATGAGGGCGTTGCTCTTGAATGATGGGTTCCAGCGGCCATGAGTTCCGGATAGAAGCGATCGCCCCTGAAAACCTCTTCAGTGACCATCCAAGTCTCGAAACCGCCTAGAAATCTTCGTGCTTTAATTTTCTTGGATTCAATGCACGCAAACTTCCCATTAGCGCGTATTCTTGGGAGGAACTTTTGATGCTGGCCAGCCCTAGTTGTTCAACGAACAACTGGCCGCTTGCTACACAGTTCGGTGTTCGTACTATATTCTGACACG
>DATNRH010000483.1 GCA_036703605.1 Candidatus Obscuribacterales bacterium
TCGCCATCTTCCCCTCCGCAGCAGCAAGGTGAATAGAGTTGATTATGCAGCGAAAACGTAGGCGCTCCTCACGAGGACTGGATCGGGCGTAGTAAGAACGGGTGTCCGCGGGCTCTCAGACTGGCGCTCCCTGCGGCGCCTCAGGCCCGGACTCTGAATCGGGTCCCTGGGCCGAGTGGCTCCCAGGGACCTTAGAGGGGTTCGGAAGGTGACTCTATTGGTGTGGATAGGCTCGAGTCGGGACCTATCCTTGCCGAAAAGACTCACAAACCTTCGCGAGGGCGCCTCTCATGGTCTCGGCTTGGCAGTCCTTCACCGAGTGAGACGCGATGTCAGCACCAATCGGCGCCACCTAGCCTTGTCTATGTAGAGCTGCTCTGGACTGGTGATGCAACTCAAAGCCCCAACTGCCATGTAACAACTTTGCACTCTCCGATGACCCTGGCACATTTGTGCTCACACTCGAACCCTTTCGCTTTGCCTCCAGCTCTGCCCTTCATCTCTCAGAAGGCACACGCCGCACTGTGGCTTTTAAGCAAGCACCCATAGTCCCCAATTTTGCCTCTTCCATTCATGGCCTTCAAGGGCACACGCTTGATACTACAGTTGCTGTAGACCTTCGCCATCACCACGAACCCATGGCTCTCTATGTTCTAGCTTCTAGAGTCCGCAAGCTTGAAGGCCTCTTTCTTGGCAAACGTCTCACAGATGACGACGCCAAGTTCTACACACCCCCAGACCACATCCGTGACACCCTTGCCTCCTTCGAACTCAAGCAGATCAAAGCCATTGAGGACTTCCACCTCAACAACGCTGCCTATTGCTAATTGCTTACCTCCTTCAACTTAGAATATAACCATAGATCTTTACACATTTTAATTGCATGCGGCATTGGGAGGGCACAACCAGAAATACCATAAACAACCGAGGCTCTCTCGCGCGCAAGCGCTTAATTAATGATTATTCGCTTACTCGTTCGCCGCAGTCAAAATCTTTTCTTGCCTAGCTAGGCTTAACTCATTTTCTTTTTGTTTCTTCTCCCCCAACAAGGGCTACTCCCCTCCTCTTCTTGGTCTTAGGTTCGAACCCCCC
>DATNRH010000484.1 GCA_036703605.1 Candidatus Obscuribacterales bacterium
TGCCACATGCTGCCGGCGAGGGTTCCGGAAATTTCCCTCTCTGTGCGCTAGCTTCTGGATCAGGTGCCGTAATCTTCATGCTGCTGCTGGCATTACCGCCCCATCCTCCTCGGTCCGCGCCCCCCATTGGAAAACCTCCTCCGCCGCCACCACCGCCGCCTCCGTAGGAAGCCCGATAGGATTCTACTCCCGTAGAAAATCCATGACGAGGCGGGAACATGTGATGCTGCTGCTGTTGCAGCGCTCGATTGTTCAGAACAGCACCTGAAAATGCATTGCTGGCAGTGATAGATTGCGAGTTGGCGGTCGGTGTCTGTATGGACTGTGCCGCTGTCGTCAAGTTGGATAAAAGATGGGAAGCAGATACATTCAAGGCACTATTCATTTCTTGTGGCGGTAGGTGTTGTGGTGGTGGTGGTGGATGGGACGGTTGCTGTTGATGGGACGGTTGCTGTTGCGGCTGTTGGCGTGACTTGGAAGCAATCGATGGAGCGTTGCCTCGTTTCTTTTTGGACTTTTTCTCCGACGCAATCCCAAATTCCATCATGGCATCACCCCCCTTGTCTCCATTGCTGCCACCGCTTTCCATGGATTTTTGCAGTTTTTGAAAATATTTTTGAGCGTGGGTTCGAGTCTGCACCACCGTTCGGGTCTTGACCTTGGCAGCCACCTTTTTCCACTCTTTTCCGTACATTTGCAAGGCACTCAAAAAGGCCTCGTGTTCTTCCTTGGTCCAACGGCCGGTGTGTTCTTGCCCCGCCTCGACAACCTTACCAGGTGTGTTGGGATCGACGCGCAATCCTTTGGCACCACCCGCGCGAATGTGAGCATCCATGAGGGCATCCACGGCATCCTTATTGCTCATACTGCCCTTGTGGTAACTGCCGTTGCCATCATCGTCGTCGTCGTCATTGTCATTATCATTGTAACCAACGGATCCTCCTCCTCCTCCATGATCACTACCCCCTGCTACTGCGGCTGCAACGGCTGCTAGGTCTAATCCGTCGTCTCCATCTCCTTCACCTTGATGATGATGATGCTGATCACCCCCTGCTCCGTTGGTCAGGTCCAAGAACTTTGTATGACGCACTTCTGCGACATCGCCGCCGCCGCCTCCACCATTGGCAGTGGTGCTGTACTCTGGTGCTTCGTCTTCATTGTCGTACCCTTCGTTGTCGTAGGCAGAATAGCCCTCTGGGTCGGCCATGACTGTCTAAGACTGATAGTATTATAATGTTATGTCACTGCGAATACCTTTTTCTCAGCTGCACTGTACTCTATTGTACTCTACAGACTTTCATAAGCTCCAAGACGCGCCAGTGTCTTTGTTGGGATAGAATAGGGGGAGACAAGGAACGACGTTAGAAATGGAGATATGCAGGTTGCTGATTTTGAGGGATATGAATAGACCCCAGGAGGAGGAGTATCGATATAACATCAAGGCAAG
>DATNRH010000485.1 GCA_036703605.1 Candidatus Obscuribacterales bacterium
CCACAGGGCCCTCTGGATTGACTTCACCTACCAGTCTTTCTTTGGACATGAATCCCCACCCATTACTAGACCTTCTGCCAGACGCCTGATACTGCGCGACGACCGGGTTGTTGCCAGGTACCTTGATCTCTACAAACAAAAACTCAAAGAACACCACCTGCAGGCCCGACAGTTCTCCCTGGAGGCCTCCATCACTGGTCCTCTGACTCCCACCCAAGCCCTGGAAGCCAATACTATCAAAAACCTGATCACTCAATGCATGCTGTACGCTGAGCGCCGCTGCCGGAAATTACGAATGGGTGCAGTGCAGTATTCCCTGGCAGTGGACAAACCCCGCAAAGAAGTTACCTTTTGGAACCTTGCTATTTACCGACGCCAAGGTGGCCGAGTCCATGGGCGATACTATGACAAGGTAAAGCAAAAGGCTGGTCTAGACCACCTCTATACACGCGCTTTGACTCTCCCTGAGCTCCTCCATCACCGAAAAGAAGCCTGGTCCCGATATAACCAAGCCAAGAAACACGATATGGACTCCCGACTCAAATTCATTGACACTTTTGACCCTAAACGTAAGAAACAGGTGCTCAGACATATGCAGCAACGCCAACAGGGCCGAGCAGTGAGACGCATTCTTGGAAAGCTAGGTACAGGTAGTGTCACTATGGTCCTCCATGAAGATGCCCAGGGCAACACTGTGGAATGTGCTACCAAAAACTCCATTGAGCAGGCCTGTTGCTCCACTAATGAACTCAAATACCGCCAATCTGAAGACACACCCTTCATGACTCCTCCCCTCCAGCCCCTTCTTGGGTACCTAGGAGACCAAGATGTGGTACAGCAGATCCTGGCTGGCACCTTTGAACCTCCTCCAGGCCTTGACCAGTACACTTTGAAATTCATCCATCACCTTCAAATGCCAGAGGCCATCAAAGCCCAACCTAGATGCCCCTCTTATATCTCCACTGCGCAACATATCAATGACTGGAAGAAAGCCCGCGAACGCACCTCTGCTGCGTCTAAAAAACGTAATTTGGGGTCTTGGACCAAAATTTTGGTATACCCCAAAATTTCGATAGTCTACGGGGC
>DATNRH010000486.1 GCA_036703605.1 Candidatus Obscuribacterales bacterium
AAACCAACAATCAATATAACGATTAGGCAATATAGCTTAAGCGAATCTCACCTAATCTTGAGCTTCAGCCAGGCCACTATCTACCACCAGTCATCGCGTCTCCATGCGATCGCTCCCTCTTACCTAAACTTACCTCAACAATCAGCCCAAAGGATCATGACACCTAAACGATCTCTACTAGCTAGAATTTGCAAGAGCATTGCCGTTAAGCTCTATCTTGGAGCTGACACAAAACAACACCTTTTAGCACTGCTTAGGAACTTGTCATACTTGATACGTCCTTAACTCAACAAGTATGAAGATACGTTTCATGTTTTGGCAAAATGAAAACCTAAGTAGTCCTCCGGAGTGTTTACCGCTCAAAACTTGGTAGAACAAGGGAAGGTAATGTACCAGGAATTAGTTAGGGGCAAAGATTATGGCATTAGATCCTCATCAATTCATGAGCAAGATGTCGAGCCGGATTGGATTTAGCACTGAAGATAGAGATTTGTTAAAAAATAATGCGGACTGGGGCTTAAAAGTTGCACCGGACATGGCAGATTGTTTCTATGCCTATTTAGGGCGTGATGAAGAAATGAACACGATTCTTAATGCAACGGAGGGGAGAATTCACCGTCTTCGAGAAACGTTTGTGGAGTGGTTCCATGAAATGTTTACAGGCATGGATGATTGGGGCGACGCCTATGCCGATCGCCGCTGGCGCATTGGGCTGATTCACGTTCGCATTGGCATCGGGCCGCAGCATGTGGTGCCAGCTATGGCGACTGTGGTGCACGAAGTTGGCCAACAACTCAAAGCTGAAGGTAAGTCTGAGGAACTGAAGGAAGCTCTTGGCAAAATCTGCATGATTGACCTGACGTTTATTGAGCAAGCCTATATCGAAGTCTCTGCCGCCGCTGTTTTGAAGGAAACGGGCTGGACAGAAGGGTTGTTCAAGCGACTCATCAGCACGGGCGCAAATTCTATGTAGGTCACCGTAGATCACCGTCCACAGAGTCCTGTTGTACTATCAAATTCGATTAGACCTGCTATTCATTCAAGTCTGTGGCAGCACCTAGGTGTCTGGAGCACTTTTGCCAAGGGGGCAGTGAAGCGGGGGATCGAAAGCAGGATGCCCCAGCGAGGAACATTCCACTGGACTTGATGATAAGTGCAGGGAGCGATCGCCCTCTGTACCTTGAGGTAGCCAATCTAGGGATGGTGCTGAACGTACGCAGCATCCCTAGATTTTGCTTAGGTAGCCCGTATTACACACCTTTAACCAAATCTCTACCCGACAGAAGATGGCGATCGCTTCTCAGGCAACCCTGTTGATGGACTCAGGAAAGACTCATCTATCGATCGAGCAGTCGTTTACACTCAGAAACGTGGTGCCCACCGGCCCATGCTGTCGGATCAAAGCAGGGACTGCCCTGATCACGCTTGAAGATCATGCCTGAGATGTTGATAGATAATCCTGTAGACTGCCACGACTGGCTCGTAATCAACGATGGAACCTGCCAAGCCTGCGAGGTGCCTTCCGTCCCCGACTCCCCCGTTGAGCCCTATCGCCTCTACCGATTTCTCACCGACCTAGAAGATATCCTCCACGCCACACCAGATGACACCCAGCGCTTGGTGCAGATCTATCCCCTTGTGCGGCGATTGCTCACCAGTTCCTATTGGCTCCAGCTAGAGTTTGTCAATCCTCCTGTCAAGCCGGGTTGGTCGGTGCGATCGCTCTATAAAGAACATGACTTTCTACTCACCCTGCAAATGGTGGCTTGGCTGCCGGGGAATGTGTCACCCATCCACAACCATGGCGCTTGGGGCGTGGTGGCGCTGATTGGTGGACAGGAGAAAAATCAATTTTGGCAGCGATCGCCCACTCCCCAGCATCCCGATCGCATTCGGTTGATCGGTGAGAAAATCTTTCATCCAGGCGATATTGTCGGCTTTTTGCCCGATGCGATTCATAACG
>DATNRH010000487.1 GCA_036703605.1 Candidatus Obscuribacterales bacterium
TGGTAAAACTTCCTTGGCTAGGCTCAATCATTTGTTCTGTATAATCCAGCCCAAGACGGACTAACAAACCTCTAATGTCGTGATGATACGCTTTCGACTGTGCAATCGCTAAACGGTAGCCCGAAAACCCTCCATCTGTCATAAACCAAGCAATGAAACGAATCTCATCATCACTCAAGGGTAATCCAGGGAATGGATCAATGGGGTCTGCGGCAAGGGGTAAGGCATAGCTGCTCTTCCGCTCATAAAGCTGGTATCCCGTTTTGGTGATGAAGCGATCGCTAAGCTGCCCACCTGTCCGTGGATTGCGATACTTGATGTGAAATTCATGTCCCTCCGTAACCCGAATATTAAGATGCTGGCTCTCGATGCGAACCATACATTCATCAGAACGGACTGGACGCTCTCCGTAGTCAAGAACAGGCACAACTTCCAGGTTTTCAGTATCTCGATTCAGCGAATATACGTCCTCACCGATCGAAATATCACCGCGTCCGACCCAGCCTCTAGGCGTTAAAATTTCTGTCTCAGCATCAAGGCAATCCCAGCCTTCCGTCAACATCGACACCGATACCACACAGCGGATCGATTCCCCCAGCTTGCCTTGCTTACCAATCGTATTCATCACCTCCCGCAATAAATCTTGATCGGTCAGGGCCTCCACCGCCGCCGC
This sequence comes from Candidatus Obscuribacterales bacterium, assembly GCA_036703605.1. Classification (NCBI taxonomy): domain Bacteria; kingdom Bacillati; phylum Candidatus Melainabacteria; order Candidatus Obscuribacterales; species Candidatus Obscuribacterales bacterium. The sequence continues at coordinate 674 of DATNRH010000487.1, forward strand.
TCCATCCCGCTGACCAATCTCATAGCGGAAACGTTCAATTTCATCCGCTGCCATATCCCGAAAGTTTTTGTCTAGCGCATCTCCAGACTCTAGCTGCTCACTGTCAATTAACAAGGTTCTCGGTCGAGAATAACGATTGCCAAAGTCGTCGTAGTTGCGGAATAGCTCCAGGCGTCCTGCATTGTAGGCCTCTTCTTCGCGCTCCTCATCCTTCTTATAGAACCCAGAGATATAGTCATAGACCAGCTTGGAGGTTGAGGTATTGTTACACACCACAATGAATACTGGAGGAACCGGAATCTGTTGCTCCTGCCAAATGTCATAGGTTTTCACATAATGACCATAGAGGACATCTAAGGCCATTAGCAGATCCTTGTGCAAGCTCAGTGGATCTAGGTTTTTCGCCGAGCCTCGCCCCTTCTTCGGCATTTTCTTGCCAATGTGCTTCCAAAGATCACGAAACTTGGGCATATCGCCCCCTGGCACATTATCCGCGACCGGCACCCGAGGCAGCTTGACAATGCCGCATTCAATCGCATCCATCAACGAAAAGTCGCTCACCGTCCAAGGAAACAGCGTCCCTTCAGCATAGCCAGACCCTCGGAGAAAAAAGGGTGTCGCGGATAGATCATAAACGCGCTGCACACCCAGCTTACGCTGCACTGCCTCCAGCCCAGAAATCCATAGGCGGGCGGCCTCATTATTTTTTTTCGCCTCAGTCTTATCATCGCCCTTCAGGCCAGGCTCTTCCTCCTCCCCCGGCTTTTCTCGATAGCAGTGGTGGGCCTCATCATTTATCACCAACACATTCTTGCCAAGACCAGCCATCACCCGTTGAATCATCTGCCCTTCAGTTTCCAGGGTTTGTAGATCGGGGCCGCGCCCTTGCAGCATCTTCTTGGTACCCGACGCAATCTGCACCCGCTCCCGTAGTTTGAAGGCATGGTAGTTGGTAATCACGATGTTGGCCTTCTGTAAGTCCAGCACCATATCACTAGGCACTAGATCACGGGTGTTGTAG
>DATNRH010000488.1 GCA_036703605.1 Candidatus Obscuribacterales bacterium
TTTCTAAGCCTGTGGCGATAGGAATCACGGTTCTTACCCGTTGGGGACAACGTGTCGCCAGAATTAGTGCCAACATGCCGCCAAGGGATCCTCCAATGACACCATGCAGACAATCTATTCCCAGATAATCTAGCAAATGCAGTTGGCTCCGCACCACATCCCATGCGCTCACTTGAGGAAATTTACTACCATAGGGTTTGCCTGTTCTGGGATTTATAGACCGAGGTCCTGTGGAACCGTAGCAACTGCCTAGATAATTTGCACAAATGATGAAATAGTGGTCGGTATCTAAAGCCTTCCCAGAGCCGATGAAGTCATCCCACCATCCCAACACGCAGTCATCTGTCCATAGTGGCTGTATTCCTGGGATGGAAACATTGGTGCCAGCGGCATGTTGACTGCCTGTGAGTGCATGGAAGATCAAGATAGCATTACTTGCATCAGCATTGAGCGTTCCATAGGTTTCATAGGCTAAGGTAACAGATTCTAATCCTTCACCAGACTCTAGCTGAAAGGGATTTTCGGCTGTCAACTGAAAAAATTGAGTTTTAACTGGACCAATACTCATGGCAAATGGAAAAGCTATGCAGATGGGTAAGCTGGATAGTGAAAGGCGATCGGGAGCCAGATGAGCATGAATAGAGAGCGATCGCTAGGTGAGTGAGCCTAAAGAGGCAGATCATGGTGCACATTACTCATCGGTGTTGCTGAGCAGTAGGGCTCCACCACGTTTGCGGAAGGTTTCAGCACGTCTCGTCCGAGGTTCATACCCTGACCCAGCAACACCCACATCAATCATCCAGCGATCGCCCCTTCAGTTCAATCGTTTAGTCTATATCCTTCAATCTATGTTGTAGCGTGTTTTAGTGCTTGCTGCAGATCCATCATGATATCCTCAATATCTTCAATTCCAATGGCCAAACGTACCAACTCTGGCGCAATTCCGGCTGCAATTTGATCGTCAGGGGACAATTGGGAATGGGTAGTGGTAGCAGGATGAATCGCTAGGCTCTTGGCATCGCCAACATTTGCCAAATGAGAAAACAGATTCAAATGTTCAATAAAGCGCTTCCCAGCTTCTGCACCGCCCGTGATCCCAAAGACAACCATAGCCCCAAAGCCCTTCTTTAGATAGCGTTCAGCTACGGGATAGGTTGCATCTGTCTCCAGCCCAGGATAGCGCACCCATTCGACGGCCGGGTGCTTTGCTAGGGCCTGAGCCACCTTAAGAGCATTCTCACAATGACGCTGCATCCGCAAATGTAAGGTTTCAATGCCTTGGAGGAATAGCCAGGCATTATCAGGGGCGATGCAAGCGCCAAGGTTACGTAGGGGCACCAGACGCATCCGCAGAATGAAGGCTAGGGGGGAGAGATCGCCTAGATCATGGGCATAGCGCAAGCCGTGGTAGCCAGAATCCGGTT
>DATNRH010000489.1 GCA_036703605.1 Candidatus Obscuribacterales bacterium
TTCAGGATGAACATGGCCATGCTTGACGACAAAGGCAGCAGCGATCGCCTCTGAATTGAGCAAGGGTTCAAACTCACAAGCTGTTTGCCGATCAACCAAGGTGGGCTGGGGCTGGAAGCGCTGGTAGAGGTGCGTGAGGGCAGGCAGATCATCGTCGGGGAAAACAGGCATCAACAGGTCTCGTTCATGAAACTCGGTTGAGGCCCCCAGTTCGTCGCTAAGGTGTCGATGGCGATCGATGCCTTCTTGACACAATTGCTGGGTCATATCCGTCGTGCCAGCCCAAAAAGCAACCCCGCCATAGCTAAAACGGGTAGCGCTGTGAGGGCGATCGCTTGGGTCAAGCAGCAGAACAGAAAAGCCCACGTGAGCTAGTTCATAGCTGAGTGCAGCACCGGTAATACCGTTACCGATGACGATCCAGTCGTAGGTAGTCATGAAGAGGGTACGTCTAACAGAACCGAGAAGGGCGACTAAAGGGATGCATCGGGGATCACCGCATCGACCTCAATTTCAACTTGCATATCTGGTGTTGCCAGCCGACTCACTTCTACGAGCGTATTCGCTGGGCGAATGTCAGCAAACACATCGCCATGGGCCCGAGCCACGGCCTGCCAGTCGTCCATATTAGTGATGTAGATTCGGGTGCGTACCACATGGCTGAGGGAAGCACCGACAGCTTCAAGCGCGTTAGCAATCCGCTGCAAGATATGGCAGGTTTGCTCATAGGGATCCGTACTAGAAATTTCACCCTTCTCATTGGTGGCCGTTGTACCAGCTACATAGACAAATGGGCCAACGCGCACTGCTCGGGAATAGCCTGCCAAGGTCTCCCAGGGAGTACCGGTTGAAACGTGCTGACGTTCCATAGTAAAAAACGGTAAAGAACAATGAATCCCCGGCCCCTACAGAAGAAGGGATCGGGGATTAGATTAGCTTACAACTGAGTTAACGAGGTCAACTCTTAGAAGCTGAAGGTAGTGCGGATAGCACCAATCAAGGAAGAATCCAAAGCATCGTTGTTACCTGGATCGTCGAGGTAGATCACCGATGGGGTGACCGAGATGCGATCGTTCACTTGCAGGCGGTAGAATACTTCAGCCAAGAAGGAGGTGTTGACGCTACGAGCAGGTGCGCCACCAACGAGTCCGAAGTTGTCGCGGCTGTAAGGAACGATACCGGCTAGAACACCAAGCATGTTGCCGCTACCACCGAGGTCATTAAAGGCCAAGGTTCCTTGGTAGCTCCAAACTTCAGCGTCATCATCAGAGCCGATAGCATCGACATCGGAGTAGGCAACGCCACCACCGATTTCAATGGTGTCGTTCAAACGGAAGTTACCTTGGAAACCAAAGTTGTTAGCGTTGTAATCAGGTACACCCAAACCGGCGGTGTTGTAGGTGCGGATGTAGGTCAGAGCTGCATCAAAGGAGCCGCTCAAGAAGGTCAACTGACCGATGGCGCTGTAAGGACCATTGAACAAGCCAGAACCTTCCAAGGGGCTAGCAGCTTCGCCTGCTGTGTAACCTAGGTCGAGGCTCAAGTTATCGGTGAGCTGAACGATGACACCGGCACCAGCGTCACCCACGGCTGCAATATTGTACTGCTGTGGGAAACCAAAGTTAGACAGCGAACCACTGGTGGAGCTATCCAAGGGGCTGATGGTGCTGGCAACGAAATCATCTACAGCCAAGCTGTTAGCACCGATGCGAACATCAATGCTGTTGGTTAGAGGGAAGTCGTAGAACAGGTTGTCTAGGACAACATCACCACCATTGCTGCCGCCGTAGGAGAAGCCAATGGGGTCAGCAGCAAAGTCTTGCACATCGCGAGCGCGGAGGCGAATGCGCAGACGGTCATCACCGGTGAAGCTAGAGTCGAAGTTCATCTCCGTCCGGTAGCCGAAGGTGACTTGGTCGTCGAAGACTTCGTCACTGTCCAAAACAGCGGCGGTGCTGAAGATAGCATTACCGTTCAGTTTGGTGGTGGTGGAGAACTGGTTAGCTTCTAGTTGAGCGGTGCGAGCTTCTAGAGCATCAACACGGCCGCGTAGGGTAGCTAGTTCAGCTTCAAACTGTTGTAGAAGTTGCTCAAGAGTGGTTAGGTCGCCACCGGTAACGGTGCGAGCAAATCCTTCCAAACAAGCGTTCAAACCAGCTGCAAACTCATAACGAGTCATGGCTTGGTTGCCGCGGAAGGTACCGTCGGGATAACCAGCAATACAACCGTAGCGGTCGATCAAAGAGCTGAGTGCTTGGTATGCCCAGTCGGTGGGTTGCACATCAGAGAGTTGAGTAATCGAGGTCACCTGACCCATGCTGTCAACGCTACCTTCGTTGGCGTAGTCAGCAATTTGCTCAAGGCTAGAAACGCTGGTGACGTCGGTATTGATTTCTTCTGATGCAATCGCGGAAGACGATGCAAAGATAGCTGTGCCCAAGATAGCTGGAGTTACCAGCAGGGACTTCCAAAGAATTTTCGGAGACATATGTTTTTCCTCACACCTGCAAGTAGATTTCGAACCTACACAAGTAGTTATAGCACTAGTGGCTCAAAAATGTTGAGAGTTGACGAAAAAAAATGGTAGTTCTGCCTAGGGAAGGCAGGAGCAACGTCAACGCCCGAAACGGGATAACCGTGAGATTTGAAACCAGGATGCTGCTTACAAGATATAGGACTTGGAGGAGATGGGGCAAGTTCCCCAGGATTAAAGGATGTGCCCCTAGAGGCGAGTCGCAGCGTGCCTAGGTTTGGTGCCCTAACTGCACGGCTACTGGGAACGGTGAGCAGCATCGATCCTGGAATCCTCTGCCTAGAGAATGAAGTGTTACAGCAGGTGACCAACTCTACCTAATCTCAGGTGATTGGGTGGAGAATCATTGAATGACAATGTCTACGGGTGACGTACGTTGACATGGTTCATGACGCCTCATGACTTTCTTGGCGTTGTGATACAGAGTTGAATGCTAACGAGCAGCTAATTACTTCTTGAGAATTCACGAAAAACGCTATGAAACCTTTTTACAGCCATGGGTTGAGATTGAGTGTGACGGTGGCGATCGCCACTGTGTTAGGAATCGGTTTAGGGCAGGTTGGACAGGCGGCCACGCCGGTTGAGGCTGCCGCACCAGCAGTGGAAGAGACTGAGGCGAGTGGGCCAATCGCCCCGTCATGGTTGGAGTCTGAGCAGATTGCTCAGTTGCTCTACCCGCCTGTCAGCAACTCTCAAGGCTTGATGGTGGTTGGACAAGGTGTGGCTCGAAGACCAGCGGACTCGGTCAAAATTAGCATGAGCTTTTACCGCACTGACCCCTACTACGACTACTATGGCTGGGAAGAAGACGGTTCGGAACCTTATACCCCGCCAACGCCAGAACCGTTGACTGAAGCAGCTCTCCGCCCGGCCGTGAACGCTATTATTGCGACGGGTGTCCCGGCGACGGCTATTGAAATTGATCTCACCGGCAACATGGGTGGGTTCTATGGGACAGAGAATACGGCCTCGATTGTGGTCACGTTACGCGACCCTAGCCAAGCCCAAGTTCAGGACATCGTTACGGCTGCCAATGCAGCCATCACCGGGGAAGACATTTATAACCAGGGCGTGTTCGTCAATTACAGCATTGATAGCTGTGCATCCCTACTTGAGGAGGTGTATATCTCTGCCATCCAAGATGCCCAATCGCGAGCACAAACCATGGCTACAGCTTTAGAGGTGGAGATTGAGCCAGTTCCCTCGGTCGCAGAATCCCCCTTTAACCTGGTTTATCCACCCTGCGATCCTGAGCAACGTGCCCAAGCTACGTCTCTCTGGGGTAGTTACGGTTATGGAGCAGGAACGTATTACGATCCCAACATGCCGGCAGAGGTGCAACTGCAGCGCGATATTTTCGTGACCTTCCCGATTCGGGACTGATATGGCAACCTTGCTGTTTGACGTCCTTTGAAATGTTATTCCTCCTCCGGTTTGATCCACATCGGAGGAGGATAAATGCTGTGGGGGACTAGGGCGACAGCCGAGCTTTTTTCAAGCGATTGGCTTCATACCAGGCGGCGATCGCTGGCACCCAGACTTGGAAATGGGGCCAGATCTGTTCACAAAGCTTTTGGGCTTCTAGCTGAGCATCGGCTTTCCAGCGTAGATCCAGCAGGTGCATGAGCGATCGCACATTGGCCGACATCACCCAATGTTGACGAATATCAAAGGGAATGAGTCCCCGGGCATGTTCTTCTGCAAAGCCTTGGTGGATGCGTTCGGCGTAGCGATGGCAGGCTTGGAGACACCAGTCTAAATCTTGCTGCCGCTGATCTTCGGTGTAGTCGTACTTTTTGCCTTGGCGATCGCTATAGCTGCCTAAGGGCCGAAGGTAGAACACATCTTCCAGTTCCCGCTTTCCCTCTATCACATCGAGGATCCGTTGTCCAGTATATCGGAAGGACTGAACATCAAATGATACGCCCACGCGATGGGTACGAATTTGCTGCATGGTGCTGTGGGGAAACCAGCCGCAGTTGAGAACAATTTGAGGATGTTCGAGAGGTCCATAATGGCCGCGATTGCCCTGGAGCAGTTGTTTGACAATCACGTCGCCACATTTTTCTTCGCCGGGCCAGCGATCGCGTTCATCCCACACGAAGCCTTCTGCATAATCTTGGTGCATTGCCCCGTAGATCACCTGTTGGGGGTTGGGGGTTTGGGAAATTAGGGCAACGGTAAACCGATCCATAGTCAATCCGCCGTCAATCTTGGCTGAACAAAGTAACCATTATCCAAGATTTTGTCGAGATTTCGGGCACTCTAACAATATATCTAGATCCTTAACAGCGCTTCCCTGATCTGAGCATCCGGATTGGGGAAGCTTGTTATCGTCTTATTAGATTGACACCGCTTGGATGGGCTATGAATCACTACGATTTTCTAAGACTGGCAATGTTTAGCGGCAAGGGCGGGGTTGGTAAGACCACCCTCTCCTGCGGCTTTGCCCGACAGTGGGCCCAGCGGTTCCCCCAGGAATCGATCTTGTTGATCTCCACCGATCCAGCCCATTCCCTCGGCGATGTATTGCAAATCCCTGTGGATGATACACCGCGCCCCCTAGAGGATCTGCCGAATCTGCAGGTGCGGGCTCTGGATGCCGACCAACTGTTGCAGGCCTTCAAGGCGGACTATGGGACGGTGCTGGAGCTATTGGTGGAACGGGGTAGCTTTGTAGAAGGCACAGACCTGCAGCCAGTATGGGATCTAAGCTGGCCGGGCTTGGATGAGCTGATGGGGATTTTAGAAATTCAGCGGTTGCTGCAGTCAGAAGGCTTCGATCGCATTGTGGTAGACATGGCTCCCAGCGGTCATGCGTTGAATTTGCTGGAACTCATGGACTTTTTGGATAGCTTCCTAGGCGCGCTGGAGCTATTCCAGGAAAAGCATCAGGTGGTCACCCAAACCCTCACCGGCCGCTACACCGAGGATGATGCGGATACGTTTATTCAAGACATGAAGCGGGATTTGGCAGATGGGCGATCGCTCCTGCAAGATCCAACCCAGACGGCTTGTCTAGTAGTGGCCATTCCAGAACCCATGAGCTGGCTAGAGAGCGATCGCCTCATCCAGTCCCTCGGACGGCTCCAGATTCCCGTGGGCGGCATTTTTGTGAATCATCTCCAGCGCAGGGCTGGGGAACAGAGCTCAGGTACCGACTGGCAGCCCTGTTACTCCGAACAGCAGGAGATGCTAGACAAGTTTTTGGATCTCCTTGAACCCGGGCAAGTGTTTGCGGTGCCGGAGCAGGATAAGGAACCGGTGGGCGGTGCAGCGCTGGATCGGGTGATGGCGCAGGTGGTATCGGCAGAAACGGTGGCGATCGCTCCTAGGGGAAACACGCCAGTGGTGCAGTGGCCCGAGCCAGTGCCCCCCAGTTTTCCGGATTTCATCGGTGAACAGCGCAAGCTCATTTTGCTCGGCGGTAAGGGCGGCGTAGGCAAAACCACCGTGGCGGCAGCGATCGCTTGGGGGATGGCCAGCCAATATCCCGATCGCAACGTGCGGGTCATTTCCATTGATCCAGCCCATTCCCTCGGGGATGCTTTTGGGCAACAGTTGTCCCATACCCCGGCAGATGTAGCAGCTAACCTCAGCGCCCAGGAAGTGGATGCCACCCAGATTTTGGATGAATTCCGGGATGACTATCTGTGGGAACTGGCGGAGATGATGAGCGGCGATACAGGCGAGGATGAAAGCTTGCAAATTGCCTACGGCCCCCAAGCTTGGCGGCAAATTGTAGCCCAGGCGCTGCCAGGGATTGATGAAATGCTGTCCTTGATGACCGTGATGGAACTGCTGGAGCAGGGCAAGCAGGATTTGATTGTGTTGGATACGGCTCCCACCGGTCACCTGCTGCGATTTTTGGAAATGCCAACGGCGATGGGCGACTGGCTCTCCTGGATTTTCAAACTGTGGATTAAATATCAAAACGTGGTGGGACGGACGGAATTTATGGGCCGCCAGCGGACGCTGCGAAAGCGGGTGATGACGGCGCAGAAAAAGCTCACGGATCCAGCCCATACGGAATTTATTAGCGTAGTGCAGGCTCAGTCGGCCATTGTGGCGGAAACCCAGCGGCTGACGACGTCGATGGAATCTTTAGAGCTCTACCATCGCTTTATCGTGCATAATCGCTATCGTCCAGAACAGCCCCTCGTGGCAGATACCTTCCCCAACCAAACCGTCGTTTGCCTACCCATGCTGCCGAGGGCGATCGCCCCTCTTGAGCAAATTCAAGGGGCCGCTAGGCTATTATTCTGAAGCAAGGCTCCATTCTCCCGAAATCCTCCCGATTTAAGTTGGGTCTTGGATAAGGAGGCGATCGCTAGCGATCAGGGATGATGGCACCGATAGACCGTGGGCTAGCCTCAACGGTCTTTGTTTTGCCAGCGTGGTTGGGCGATCCCATAATCAAGGCCTCCACCTGGTTGCATACCCAAAGGAACCTGGAATGTCAGTCAAAAATACTGTCTTGATTGGACTGTTGGTGTTTGTGCCGATTTCTGTGGCTGCCCATCTCATGCACATGGGAGCACTGGTGGTATTTGCCACGGCTGCGCTAGCTATTTTGCCCTTGGCCGCTTGGATGGGCACAGCAACGGAGGAAATTGCGGTGGTATCGGGGCCAACCTTAGGTGGACTGCTCAATGCCACTTTTGGCAATGCAACGGAGCTGATTATTGCCCTGATTGCTCTGAATGCTGGTCTGATTGAAGTGGTCAAAGCCAGCATCACCGGGTCGATTCTCGGCAACCTGCTGCTGGTCATGGGGCTATCGATGTTTCTGGGAGGCTTGCGCTACAAGGAGCAGGAATTTCAACCGGTTTTAGCGCGATTGAACGCCTCGTCGATGAACTTGGCAGTGATTGCCATTTTGTTGCCCACCGCCGTCAATTTCACCTCCACGGGGATTGAGGAATCTCAAATGCAGCGCCTATCTGCCGCTGTGGCCGTGGTTTTAATTGGGGTATACTTGCTCACCCTGCTATTCTCCATGAAAACCCACAGCTATCTTTGTGAAGCCGGAGAAGTGGATCTGGAGCTGAACGAGGAGGGAGAAGACGCCACCGGGCATCGTCCCAATCTCTGGTTGTGGGTGGGGGTGTTGCTGGGAGCCACGCTGCTGGTGGCGCTCGAATCAGAACTACTGGTGGGGGCTTTAGAGGAAGCGACCGAGCAACTGGGGTTGACTCAGCTCTTTACCGGCGTGATTTTGCTCCCGATTATTGGCAATGCGGCAGAACACGCCACAGCAGTCACCGTGGCGATGAAAAACAAAATGGACTTATCGGTCTCGGTGGCGGTGGGATCAAGCTTACAAATTGCCCTATTTGTTGCGCCAGTGCTGGTGTTGGCAGGCTGGGTGATGGGACAACCCATGGATCTCAACTTCAATCCCTTTGAACTGGTTGCCGTGGCCGTAGCCGTACTGATCGCCAATTCCATTAGCTCCGATGGGCGATCCAACTGGTTGGAAGGCAGCTTATTGCTAGCCACCTACGCGGTGCTGAGTCTGGCATTCTTCTTCCATCCGATCGTTGAAGGCATTGGCTAATTCAACCAAAATGAACGCAGGCGGTTGCTTGGATTCAACAGTGGACTCCAACACCCGTACCATCAACCACCTGCTTGACGACCTCATCAACAGCTAAACGACTCGGTTTTGGCTTATGCAGTCGGCATACCAGTGATAGCTAGCCTTGGGAATGCGGGTCTGGCTGGCATAGTCCACATAAATGATGCCAAAGCGGCGATCGTAGCCCCAGGCCCATTCAAAATTATCCAGCAAACTCCAAACAAAATAGCCAGTGAGGGGATAGCCCTCCTGCACGGCGCGATGGGCGGCTCGTAGGTGTTCTCGTAGGTACAGAATGCGATCGCTGTCGATGACCTCACCCTGATCCGTCACCTGATCCTGAGCCGCACAGCCATTCTCGCTAATGAAAAGCTGCAGATCGGGGCGATCGAGGGTGTCGCTGATGTGGCGAATACTCCAATACAGGGCATCGGGGATCACCTGTAGCCAAGGCATATGCAGGCGTGGGTAACCGGGAGGAAAGTCTAGCACGTCATATCCTTGATCAGAATCCGCCGCTCGCACATAGACCCCGGAATAGATATTGATCCCCAGGGCATCAATGGGTTGATGGATGATTGCCAAATCGCCATCTTGGATATCGGGAGCTTGATCCCCAAGCTGCTCTAGCAAAGCCGGGCTATACTGACCGGTCAGGGCTGGCTGGATAATGCCGCCGTTGCTATGGAGCCGGGAAAACGCTTGCTGACAGGCAGCGATATGCTCCGGGGTTTCGCTAATCGGTACGGGCACGAAGAAGTTATCCACCAAGGCGATGGAGCAGGGTTGGGGAGAAGCGGCACGGATGGCCTGGCAGCCAAGACCATGGGCCAGCAGCGCATGGTGGGAGGTTTGCCAAACGCCCTTGGGCTGGGACACCACGGTGCCTGGGGCGTGGGGCGGCACTTGGTTCACGCCGTAGCCTAGATGGGTAAAGCAGGCAATTTCATTCAGGGTCATCCAGTGGGTGATGCGATCGCCCAACCGTTGCACCACGGCCGTCACATAGTCAGCAAAATCGTAGGCCATTTGGCGATCGCGCCACGATCCATAGGCATCCTCTAGCGCTTGTGGGCTATCCCAGTGAAACAGGGTGGCATGGGGGGTGATCCCGTGATCCCGCAGATAGTCTACGAGGCGGCGATAGAAATCGATCCCGGCTTCATTCACCGTTCCTCGACCTTCAGGGATAATGCGCGGCCAGGCGATACTAAAGCGATAGTGGCGGATGCCTAGATCCACCATGCGTTTTACATCATCTTGGTAGGAGTGGTAGTGATCACAGGCGATCGCTCCTGTATCGCCATTTAGCACCCGTCCCGGCGTTTCGCTGAACGTATCCCACACGCTAGGACGCCGTCCATCGGCAGCGATCGCCCCTTCAATTTGGTAGGCCGCCGTGGCTGCCCCCCACTGAAACCCAGATGGAAATTGATAGCTGACCATAGGACTGCTCCCGACTACTGCTGCCTGCGATCGCCCTTGGGGAGCGACATGCATCCCCGGCGGCATTACCGATCAAACCGTCGCATTAAATAGGCCACACCAAAATCCCCGTTGGGATGATTTTCCAGGAGTCCGGCCAATTCAAAAATTTTCTCCGCCAGCTCCGTGCCCAGCTTATCCCGCGTAGCCTGGCGCTCCCGTTCGGCATAGTTTTGTTCTTTCACCCGCGCCTGCCACTCACTAGAGAAGAGCCGTTCAATCGACGTGTGTAGCCCCAGTTCTTGCAGCACCTCCCATTCGCCATGGTCGCACCAGATGCCACCACAGTTGGGACAGCGCTCCACGTAAAAAGGCTGCTTTAAGTTCACCTTGGCCCGGGCCAGGTAATGACGACAGTCAGGACAGAGGGCCGCCCGAGCATCCAAGGGCGACGTGGCATAATCTACATCCAGCGTGGGTTTCGGTAGCGTAGACTCCACGGCGGGCTGCTGCTGTTTCCACTCAATATATTGCTCTGGAGGAATCCAGGTGCCTTTACAATCTGGGCAGCACTGCACCTGCATGGCGTCCGCCAGTAAACTGCTGGTGAGTTCAACGTTCTTATCTTTTGGACACTGCACAACCTTTCTCCTTCCTGGTCTAGTCCACGGGCAATTCTTGCCGATCCCCTTTCCGATTAAAGCACCAAGCTTTGACTCTGACTATGCGTCGGAACCATCTGCGGCAGCGGGATCAGATCTGAGGGACAGGACACGATCGCAATAGGTTTGTAGCAACTGCAGGCGATCGCGCATCTGAGCCTGGCGCTGCATCCGGGTTTGGGTCTGGCGCGAGGATTGCAAAAACATCACATCGATACCCAGCAACCGTATCTGCTTATTCAGCTCCACCCCATAGGCCTGCACCTCCCCTGCGATCGCCTCGGGGATCGCGGCCTCTGTATCATCCAAAATGGCTTGCTGAAACCACTGCTGCGCCTGCAGGAAGGCGGACTGCACCTGAGCGACGTCGGGCTGAGAAGCGATCGCCAAACGCTCCACAACCTGCAACTGCTCTTTGAGGGTTTGATAGCGGGACTGGTAGGGTAGAGAGAGCATCGGAACCATCGACCTCACGTTCTGATCAAAACATAAAGAAATTTGTGTGGTTTATTTTGGGTGTGTCAGAATGTGATAAAGACCGAGGCTCACCATCTGGGTGTGTGATCGAAGGCTAGTTATCTATAGTCTGCGTACCCTCAAGCTATAACCAGCGAGGGGCGATCGCCCATTCTCTTGCATCTTTGGCGCGTCAATCTGACAATACAAGGATATGTAACAATCATTGGCAAGCTTGGCGAATGATTCGGGTTGGGGCAAGAGCCACCCGTAGATAGAGTTTATTAAGCTTTTCCCCAAGTCTCAATCACTTAGTGCTGACGGCTCTTATGCCGCATCTTTTGCCTTTTCTATGGTAACGAAAGGCAGGGGTGCGATATTTGTGTATTTCGATACACAAATACCAGTAGTATTGGCGAATACAGTACTGGTACTATGCTTGGATTCAGATGTCGTGCATGGTCAGAACTAGCGTAAGGGCATAGCCCTACCTTGTCATTGCTAAGTTTACACTGCCAAGCCACCTGAGTTTTACTCTCTTCAGTCCACCCTAGGCGCATTGGGCTTAACAGTATGAATGTGACCGCTCTCCCAACTCTTCCCGTTGATCTAACCTTGCCAACTTGGCTGCGTGAGTGCATCCTGTCTCACCAAGACTGTGATGACGAGCCCCAAGATGATGCTTCCAGCCCCAGCGATTCTCCGCCAGCACTCCAAGGCGATGCGCTGGTGTGTCAGGCCTTTGAATTTGCCTATTGTCTGCACCGCGATCAGCGGCGGGCGTCGGGAGAGCCCTACATTGCCCATCCTGTTGCAGTAGCAGAACTCCTGCGAGACTTGGGTGGTAGTGCCGATATGATTGCGGCGGGCTTCCTGCACGACATTGTAGAAGACACAGACGTGCCTTCGGAGGAAATTGAGGCGCGCTTTGGGGCAGAGGTGCGTCAGTTAGTCGATGGTGTAACCAAGCTTTCTAAATTTAACTTTTCTAGTAAAACTGAGCGTCAGGCTGAAAACTTCCGGCGGATGTTTTTGGCGATGGCCCAGGATATTCGGGTCATTGTCGTGAAGCTAGCCGATCGCTTACATAATATGCGAACGCTGGAGCATCTACCTGATGATAAACGCCGTCGCATTGCTCGGGAAACTCGGGAGATTTTTGCGCCCTTGGCCAACCGCTTAGGGATCGGGCGTTTTAAGTGGGAACTGGAAGATCTTGCGTTCAAGTATTTGGAGCCTGACAGCTACCGTGAAATCCAGCAACTGGTAGCAGATAAGCGAACAGATCGGGAAGATCGCCTGCAGCAGGTGGCCTCTCTCCTCCGCGATCGCCTCGATCAGCTAGGCATTCACTGTTTAGACGTCAGCGGCCGCCCCAAGCACCTGTACGGCATCTTCCAAAAAATGCAGCGCCAGGGTAAGGAATTTGAGCAAATCTACGATATCGCTGCGGTGCGCATCATCGTGCAAAACAATGATGAATGTTACCGCGCTCTGGCCGTGGTGCATGACGCCTTTCGCCCCATTCCCGGACGCTTTAAAGACTATATTGGTCTACCTAAGCCCAACCGCTACCAATCGCTGCATACGGTGGTCATTGGCAGTTCTGGACGGCCCATCGAGGTGCAAATTCGTACCATGGCGATGCACCAAGTGGCGGAATATGGGATTGCTGCCCATTGGAAATATAAAGAGACAGGGCATTCTAATGCGCGGTTAACCACCGATGATGAAAAGTTCACCTGGCTGCGGCAGTTGCTTGACTGGCAGAACGACCTGAAAGATGCCCAGGAATATCTCGACAGCGTTCGCGACAATTTGTTCGACGATGATGTCTATGTGTTCACACCCAATGGAGACGTGGTAGCGCTGAATCGTGGGGCAACCCCCATTGACTTTGCCTATCGCATCCATACGGAGGTGGGCAACCACTGTGCGGGAGCCCGGGTAAATGGGCGCATCGTCACCCTCGATACCCACTTGCACAATGGCGACATTGTGGAGGTGATGACCCAGAAGAATTCTCATCCCAGCCTAGATTGGCTCAACTTTGTGGTGACACCGGGGGCGCGCAATCGCATTCGCCAATGGTACAAGCGATCGCACCGGGATGAGAACATTGCCCGTGGCCGCGACATGCTGGAAAAAGAGTTGGGCAAACCTGGATTTGAATCCCAACTGAAGTCTGTGCCCATGCAAACCACGGCTGAGCGCTGTAATTACCAAGCTGTGGACGATCTGCTGGCAGGGCTGGGCTATGGGGAAGTCACCCTCAATCATGTGGTGAATCGTCTGCGGGAGGCCATTAAGGTAGCGCAGCCGCTACCCACAGCGGTGGATGTTAACCCAGATGAGGCAGAACAAATGCGGCTGGCGGCCACCCCAGCCCCCACGAAAACGACACCACCTAGCCATAATTCCCCCATTGCTGGCGTGGAGGGATTGCTGTATCACCTAGCCGGTTGCTGCAATCCTCTGCCGGGAGAACCGATTACGGGCGTCGTCACCCTAGGGAGTCGGGGGATTTCTATCCATCGTCAAGGCTGCAAAAACGTCATGGATGTGCCAGGCGATCGCTTGATTCCCGTCAGTTGGAATCCCCATGTCACCCAAACCTCTCGTCCCCAAACCTACCCGGTGCAGATTCAAATTGAGGTGATTGACCGAGTCGGGGTTTTGAAAGATATTCTGTCGCGCTTGAGCGATTACCACATCAACGTACGTAGCGCTCAGGTGAAAACCTTCCCTGGACAAACCGCCATCATTGACCTTGGGCTAGACATCTGCGATCGCGACCAGCTCGATCGTACCCTCACCCAAATTCGCAAGATGAGCGACATCCTCAACCTCCACCGCACAGGACAGGTGGAAGGCTAGTTACCAGCTCATGAGTCATCTAGACCTAGTCCAGCCCCGCAGGACTGGACTAGGTCTAGGCGCAGAGTCTAGTCACTATCAGGCGAAAGTAGCCCGTCTATGTGCTAAGGCGGGAGACCTTGTTTTTCCTAGACTTCCTTTTCGTTTTTCTGTCTTCGTTCTTCTGTCTTACGGTACTAGTCGTAGCCTGTGAAGTCGTCTAGGGGAAAGTCTGTTTGGTTGGCTTCCGCCTCATTCAAAGCCTGCAGCACCTGATCCGGGTCGCTGCGATAGCCTTGATTGGTGACTACCCAGCAGGGGTCCCGGCCATCATCAACTACGGGCAGCATGTTCCGCAGAGTACGCAACGAGTTGAGGCAAGCAGGACAGTCGCATCCAAAGAGGGCGATCGCTGCATGACTTTCGGCGTAGCTAAAGTCTAGGTCAGGTTGTTCTGGGGCACCGGATGCTGCGCTGGTGAGGGTTTCTGTGCGCTGACTGGAGGCGACTGCCACAGATTGAGCACCAGCCTGGGCAGACGTTTGCACGCGGCGACAGACAAGTTGACTGGCATCAAAGCGCGACGTTTGAGCACAGACGATCCCAGTTTGGGGAGCAATGATGTCATTGGCATGGGCTGGGCGGGTCATCGCTGGAGCCAACGCTCCACCCATCACCGTAGGCACCGACATAAGTGCGAGAGCAAGTTTCTTGTTCATAGCTTGTGCAAGACTGCGTGGCATGGGAAATTCTATCCCCTTTCAGCGGAAATGGATCGTGATCAGGATGAATGGTTGAGATTGGGAATCGCCCTAGCAGACCATGGGCTACTGCGGCTGAAGGTGGAGAGGATGTCTCAAGATTAGTATATTCCCTGAGAAGACTGGGTTACAAGCGCTACAGCACCCGCAGAACGCTGGCCACGTCTTCCACCGCATCAAACCCACGGATCTCCTCCAGCGCCTGATTCATATTGCCTTCTCGCACATCATGGGTAACCACCACAATTTCAGCGCGATCGCCCTTCACATCGGTTTGCACCACAGACTCTAGACTGACCTGATGCTGACCAAAACAGGTGCCAAGTTGACCGATCACGCCGGGGTAATCATGGGTGATCAGGCGAGCATAGAAGCGGGTGACGAGGTCATCCATGGGGGCCAGGGTGCAGTAGTGCTGATGGGCACAGGCCAGGAGTGGGTCAAGGGGTTTGCGATCGCTGCTCGGCCCAGCTCGATCCACCGTGAGGATGGCGGCAATGTTCAAAATGTCGGATACCACCGCACTGGCAGTCGGCCCTGCCCCTGCTCCTGGGCCAAAGAACATCACCTCTCCCACCGGATCGCCTTCAATCAAAATGGCGTTATAAACCTGATTGACGCTGGCCAGGGGATGGCTCTTGGGCACCAGGGTAGGATGGACGCGAATTTGCAGATGATCGGCTTGCTGGAACTTATCCAACAGGGCTGGGGCATCATCATCCCGTTTGGCGATCGCGAGGAGCTTGATGGCAAAGCCCAGTTTTTCGGCGTAGGCAATGTCGGCAGCACTCACCCGACGGATACCTTCGCAATACACCTCCGATCGCTTTACGCGTCCGCCAAAGGCGAGGGAGGCCAAAATGGCAATTTTATCCGCCGCATCAAGACCATCCACGTCAGCGGTGGGGTCAGCTTCGGCATAGCCAAGCTGTTGGGCATCGGCGAGGATTTCAGCAAAGTCACCACCCTCCTGGGTCATGCGGGTGAGGATGTAGTTGGTGGTGCCGTTGATAATGCCCAGGATGCTCTGAATGCGGTTAGCGCTCAGGGATTGTTTCAGGGGTTCAATCACCGGAATGCCGCCCCCCACCGCCGCCTCCAGTAGCACATACACCCCAGCCTTTTCCGCAGCGGTAAAAATTTCATCGCCATAGCGAGCAATCACCGCTTTGTTGGCCGTGACCACATGCTTCCCATGGGCGATCGCTTTGAGGATTAGCGATCGCGCCGGTTCTAGCCCGCCGATTAGCTCCACCACAATATCCACCTCAGGACTAGTCACAATCGCCTCTAGGTCTGTCGTGAGGATATCGGTGGGAACTGCAACCTGACGAGGTTTATCCAGCGATCGCACCCCCACTTGATGCAGCTCTAACTGCCCCACCAAGGGATGGCGCTGCTCTGGATGCAGCATAATATCTACGGTTCCGGTTCCTACCGTTCCCAGCCCTAATAAACCTACCTTAAATCCCACAGTTTCATCCTAGTAACAGTGATTGGACATCCTTGATTGGACAGCTACTCTGTCTACAAGCCGTTATGCTAGACGTGAACCGACGCACTCCTTGCTCCAAGAGTGATCCTATCCGATCGCTGCCTCCAAGCTGTTGCGGTTGGTGCGTCAGTCCTACCTGATTCTATGATCGATGATCAACCGGCGTTTCAGTTCGATCTCGTCCGATTTCTCCGTAGAGCCCCATGGATCCGAAGTGCAGCACCGAGTAAACTATGTTCAATTCTAGGAGCCATTGTAAAGGCAATTGTGGAAGCAATTGTAGGGGCGATCGCGATCGAGGAACGGAGCTGATCTTGCCCGAGAGCCTCTGCCTGTCGCCGATGACAGGCGATCGCTGCTAGGAGTCGCGTCCCCTCCTAGGGCAATATTGTAGATATGGCTAGAGATATTGCTACCGACGTGACGCATGGATTGGGCATCAAGCTCCCCTTGGGTCGAGCTTGCGCTCTAGATACTAGATAGAAGAAACCTTTCTCATACGGGGTTCGAGATGGCACATTGGGAGTTTTTGATTCAACAAGAGGGCGATCGCTCTTGGTTGCCGCTGGATACGCCCGACGTTGAAATCCTAGAGGGTCGCTACCGAGTGGTGGCCCGCAGCACCTATGCCAACCGTTCCGTAGAAGTTCGCATCACCCACGACGCCGTCTACGAAGAGCCACCCAAACGCCGCACCCAGGCCCGTTCTGCCCAAACCAACCGGGATGGATTGATGATGGTGATTCCCTTCACCCGGCTGCAGCCCGGCACCTGGGAAATCCGCTGCATCAGCGATGTGATGGCTGATCTGATGGGAGAGGGGTGGCAACAGCGGGTGCTCCTGCATGTGTTGCCCCATGAAGCCCAGGTGGGCGATGACTGGGGCACAGATTGGTCGCCAGCCGTGGACGAGGACGACACCTCGGTGCAGGCAGACACCCAAACGATGCAGACGCCTGGGGACGACGATACTTGGACGCAGACAGATGAGCCGCTGGCCGTGGATCCCGCCCCCGACACCTTGGTGCAGACAGAAACCTCCGTGCAACCAGAGCTAGAGCCCACATCATCTCAGGTTGAGCCGGAGTTGCTGACGACCGATGAAGCAGACGATGAGGCAGAGCCAGATGCGGCTGCCCCATTCGATGACGGTAGTTCAGCAGCGGCTCTCAGTCCAGATATCGACTCCGATCCGGCTGCCGAACCAAGCCCCGATACCTCCGAATTTGGGCAGTATGTGCAAGCCGTCGATGATGTGATTGATGCGGTCTTTCAACAGTTCCAAACCTCCTTGGATCCCCACGATGCAAAACCTGCGGCAGCTCCTAGGGCAGAGGCGATCGCCCCTCCAAACCTCGATCCACCTGATGCCAACAATCCGCCCACCCCTACGCCAGAAGCCGTTCCCCTAAACTCCAGTGCGGAAGATCCCGGCGAGGCAGCGCCTTCACCATCTGCACCGCCGCTCCCCCTCACCCTACGCCTAACCGAAGAAGTCTACCTGCTCTCCAAAGAGGGGCGATTGACCCTAGGTGGAGAGCTGGGTCTCCAGAGCGATGCGCCTGCAGTTGTCGAGAGCGATCGCCCAGACAGCGGCCTTGCGACGACGTCCTACCAATTGCGCCTGCGGTTGACCGATCCCCAATCGGGGCGATCGCTGCCTGAGCAGCTCTATTCCCTAGCTCAACCGCTGACCCGCGATCATCTGCCCCTGGCCTTCCGCTGCAACTTTCAGGTTGACCCCGAGTCCCTCAGCTATCTCTTGCTTGGGGAACTGGACGTGGTGGCTGCGGACATGCCCACCCAGGCGATCGCCACCCAAGCGTTTACCGTGACGGTGGATCTGGACAATTTACTGAATGCGATCGCCAACGAAACGCCAGACTCGGAGCTGTTCCAGCCACCTCTAGACCTCCAGGGACAGCAGGTGATTGCACCAGACTTGACCTTTCTCAACTTCCTCAGCAGCCCGCCCCAGTCTACCGGATTGACCTTCCAAAGCTCCGGGCTGCCGAGCATAGCGCCACCGTTGCGCAGTCAGCGATCGCCCGACACGGATGAGGATGAACCCCGTCCTGCTAAACCCATCGACCTGCCATCCTTCAAACCGCTACTCGCCGATGAATCCCCAGATCATGGGGAGGCTGAGACAGAACTGCTGGAGGACAACCTAGAAAACGACCTAGAGGATCAGGGGCTGGCTGAGGGCGATCGCCTCTCTGAGCATCAACCCTCTAACGATCGCCCCCCCGATGAGACGGCACTCCCCACCCCGGATCTAGGTGATGACGAGCAGCTTGAGGACGATGCGTCTTCGGAGGACATCCCAGACCCGGCTGCCGAAACCCCAGGGATTGATGCAGATTCGACACCTCCAGATCTGGAGCCGGAGCCGCTGGTGGATGAGGCAAGGCATCCTGAGCTTGATCGACCTCAAGAGCCGAACCTGTCCGTCTCTTTGCCGATTATGCCGTTGCCAGCTCCGACCCCAGAGCCGGAGCCGGAGCCTATGGTGGTTGACCTATCACCTGAAGACTCGGCGTTTCAGTCTCTCAACTTAAGCGATCGCTTCCAGTCACGCCTGTTGTCCTTGGCCCAAGATGCAGAACTAGCAGAGTGGCTAGGCGCGGTTTCTCCTCCCAGACGCACCCCGGTGGATCCTGAGGCTGAGCCCAAGGATGACTTAGAGGATAACTTCTACAGCGTCACCTCCGAATGGCAGGCGGCTCCCAACAGTTGGGATCATGGTTTGGCCGATGAAGAAATTGTCATGGATGACAGCAGCGACGATCCTGCACCCCCAACGTCACCCGCTTTGACGCCTCCGCCAGAGCTTTGCCTGCCGGAGGATCAGGTCATTCCCACCCCCGTGCTGGAAATTCCCGGTGATGACCTGACCGCCGGCACTCCCACGCGGCTGCGCCTCAGTCTGCCCAATCTACCGTCAAAAATCTACGTCAAAGTTTGGCTGCACGACTGTCAGCAGCGGGTGTTGGTGGATGGCCCCCACTGGGTGTCTAACTTTTTACCCAATAGCCAGGGGCAGCTCGAAGGCAGTTTGGCGATCGCTGTTCCCCTCGGCTGTATGGAGGTGCGGTTTGAAGCGATCGCGGTGGAAATGCTGACCCAGCGCGAGAGCCGCAAGGTATCAGTGACCCGTTGGGTGATGCCGCCTAATTTACCCGATTTGGCCTTGGATGAGCTGGATGTGTAGCCGGTGGCCGGGTCAGCGATCGCCCCTCGACAACACCCATTCGGTTTCCGCTGCATCTAGGCCATAGAGCGCACAAACGGCCCGATCGATACCATCATCCAGCCGCCGATAGTCATGGGGTGAAGGGTTGGGGTGAGCTGTGAGGGTGAGCATGTGATCCACCCAGGTAAGTAAGGATTGAGCGCGATCGCACCGGGGTACTATCGGCAGTTGGCGCAGTTGGGGTGGCCCTAGACATAGATAACCATCCCGTAGACCATGGCTAGCAAACTGCATTTGCACATAGCAATCCATAACTCGACTGTTGATAATGCCCAGATAATAACGTAGATCAACCGAGCTATCTGCCAAAATAATCGAGGTGGATTTAGCAGGTAAGATGTTACCTTGTTCATCCAGCACGCCTTCCAAACGACGGGTGAGCCCTGCCACAATTACTTTCAGCTGATGGGCTTGGTGGCAGCGTTTAGGCGATAGCTGCTGCAGGTGTTCAGGGCTAAGGTAGGGCCGCTGGTAGTAAGATCCCAAGTAGCGCAGCTTTTTGTCACCCCACAGCAGCCGATAGCGGTCTAGAGTGCCGCTGTTGACCATGCGCAGCGATTGGAGCGGTAGCTCTTCGCCCTCGGCTAGATCTTGGATGAACGACTGGAGAGCATAGGCTTCCGCCACGGTGGCCGCGCCATGCACCGAGGCGATCGCTCCCAGGGGTAGGGTCTGGTGTTCAAAGTGGGTAAGCAGGCGCGGCGGGGTCGTCACCTGCACCACCCGCCAAGGGCCAGGGTTTGGATCAGTGGGGCGATCGCCCACCTGCAGTTCAGCCGCTGGAGCGTTTGCAGCGGTTACATCGTCGAGCGATTGCATCACCTGGTAGGGCACGGGGGGATGGAAGGCGATCGCCTGGGCACATTTTTCCACACAAAACACAATGGGATAGACCGATGCGGCAGGAAAGGTGTTGGCATGGGTGTAATCGCGCATCCAGCAAAGGCGATGGCGCAGCAGCAGCGATCGGGTAGCAGCAGCATAATCAGCGGAGAGCAGTTTACTCGGCACCACCAAGCTCACCCATCCCCCCACCCGGCAAAGGTTGAGCGCTTGTTCAATGAACACACAAAAACTATCCCAGTTGCCCCGCGCTGTTTGATAGTGAGCCGTGCAAAACGACCGCCAGGCGGGAGATGCGGTCGTCATCTGTTCGGCATCGAGGTAGGGCGGATTGCCTAAAACAATCTCGAAACCTCCCTGCTCCATAGCAGCAGGGAAGAGCGGCTGCCAGTCCATCTGCAGGAGCGTGTTGCCCACCTGTACAGCCTGCTGCAAAATCACGCCTAAGGAAACCTGGGGATCGGTTACGGGGGACTGGAGGAGGGCTAGCCCTAGGGAGAGGCGAGCGATCGCTGCCGCTTGCTCTTCTAGTTCTAAGCCATGGAGATGGGTCTGCACCAAGTGCGATCGCGCTTCTAGGGTGAGATGGGTCTGGCCATGGTCATCTGTCCATAGGGCAGGATGGTGGGGAGATTGCTGCTGATACTGCTGTTGATACCAAGCCTGGAGCACCTGCAGACTGGCCAACAAAAAGCCCCCACAACCACAGGCAGGATCCAAGATCCGGATCACACCTGCCCCTGGCTGACGCAATCGGGCCTGTACCGTTTGCTGCACCATCATCTGCACCAGCGGCGCTGGGGTGTAATACACACCGTCGGTTTTACGGGCGATTTTGCGATCGGTTTTGCGGGCGATCGCTCCTGCAGGCGTGGTGCCCTGGCCCCTGGGTGAACCCTCATAGATGGCGGCTAGGAGACTAGGCTCTAGGGGTTGGTGAGCTAGATCAGCGGTGAGACGGTGCCAAAGGCGATCGCTGGGGCGAAGATCGTCCGTGAGCCAATCCGCCGGAATCAGCCCCGGATCAGCTTGGGCGATCGCTGCAAGACAATCCTGCAACTGGCCCCAGGATGCGCTGAGCACCCAACCGCAGGCTTGCTCATACTGACGCACCATCAGCCACTTCAGCAGCCAACGTTGGCCCCCTTGCCATTCGTCTCCTCCATCCTGCTGTCTGGCCAGATCACGGGCGATCGCCCCTTGCCAATGTTGACAGCGCCGCAAAAGCTGTGGCACCAACCATCCCATCCTGCATCGTGAGGCTATTGGATTGACGACTCGGGTTCACTATTCGTGGCATGATCAGAGACGGGGCGGCAATTGCTGTGTCCCTGACCTGTTGTGAGAACACCCGATGTCTAAGGAAACTCTGTTTGGGCTATCGCTCTTTCCCTACCTAGGCTTTTTATGGTTTTTGACGCGATCGGGGCAAACGCCACGGCTAGCGCTGATTGGCTTTTATATGACCCTGGTCTTTGTCGCCGTCACCATTCCCGCTGGCATCTATGCACAAGTTGCCTATGGAGAAACCCTAGCCAATGTTGATTGGCTCCATGGCGGAGCGGAATTTTTCCTAACGCTCTCGAATATTTTGGTGGTGCTAGGGTTTCAGCAAGCCATTCGTCAACGCCAAAACGAGAGCTGAACGCCCTAGCCTCTCCTCGATTGCCCTAGATCGCTAGATCGACAGACCTAGATGTTGGTATCCGAGTCGTCATCCTCGGGCTCCCCATTGCCTCCCATTTCCTCCTTAAAGCCCCGTAGGGTTCTGCCGATCGCCCCTCCCAATTCGGGAATTTTCTTAGGGCCAAAAATCACTAGCGCCACTACTCCAATAATGACGACCTCAGGCCAACCGAGACTAAATGGAAACATAGCTTTCTCCTAATGCCCGAGTACTCAGCATCCACGATGGATCCGATGCCCTAGAGGCATCCTGGTCAACATTATACAGGAGGCTGGTTTTCAGGTAGGACAGCAGCGATCGCTCTACCCGTCGATCAGCTACATCAAGGGGCGCAGGGCTGCCATGGCATCTTCGGAGGTGGCAAAGCGGCGATCGAGGGCCGGGTGTACCATTTGCTTCAGCCAGGCTGTAAAGTCGGGAGACAGGTTAGTAATCGTCTCAAACTCCAAGCGCATGCCCCGGCTAGGAATGTCTGATGGCTCGATGCCGGTCAAGCAGGTGACTAGTGTGACGCCTAGCCCGTAGAGATCCGACGCTCGTACCGTGCGGCCTCCCACCTGCTCCGGTGGCATATAGCCGCGGGTGCCCACTAGGGTGAGGGAGGTATTTTCGCTGGCAGATAGGGACTTGACGGAGCCAAAATCCACCAAAAAGACCTGGATTTTCGATCGCCCGGGCTGGGTAACCAGCAAGACGTTGCTGGGTTTAATATCGCGGTGAATAATCGGCGGCTGGCGACTGTGGAGATACTCCAAAATTTTCAGCACTTCCCGGGCAATGCGCTTCGACTCCCGCTCTGTAAAGTTGCGTCCTTCTTTGAGGTAACTATCCAGGGACTTGCCCTGAATGTAAGACTGCACCAGCGCCATCGCCTTGCCATTCATGGGCAAATCCATCTCAAAGCTACCTAGGTACTCTGGAGTAGAAGGATGCTTCAAGGACTTGAGCGCTTCTGCCTCTCGTTTGAACAACTTGAGGTCATCTGGCTTGAGTTCGTCGTCTACAAACACCAGCTTCAAGATAACCAGCGACTCATTGGTGAGATCGCGGGCCAGCAGCGTCCAGCGCCCTGACTTCTTGCCCAGTTGCTGTTGCACCTCATAGCGATCGCCTAGTATCTGCCCTGCCATAAGTCTTTTGAGGTTGGTGATTTTCCAGGTTATCCTTGACCGCAAGGATGTGCCAGTTGGTGATGCCTTGAAAACCCTGAACGTTAACATTACTTGATTTTGCAGTCTGCGCCACCCTGTACCAATTACAGTTATATCTCTATTTGGTGCGTATCATGGGTGAGGTCTAAGGTTCTGCCGTTGACTGCCCATGGGTGACGCTCGCAGTTTTTGATTCAAGTGTTATGGCATCCAATTCTTCAACGTCCATGCGACAAGAGCAACACCCTCTGATTCAGCGTCTAGCCCACTGCATTGAAGACGTCTGGCAGACCTATCTCGATCTGTCTCCCTATCAGCTCCCAGAAGACTTGGGATATGTGGAAGGACGCTTGGAGGGGGAAAAACTCATCATTGAAAACCAGTGCTATCAAACTCGGGAGTTTCGCAAGCTGCACCTAGAATTGGCCAAGGTGGGTCAATCCCTGGATATTTTGCACTGTGTGATGTTTCCGCGCCCAGACTACAATCTACCGATGTTTGGCACCGATATTGTCGGTGGACGCGGGCAGGTGAGCGCTGCCATCGTAGACCTATCTCCCATTGCGCCGCCCGCCGATCCGGATGCTCTGCGGCGATCGCTGCCCGCTAACTACCAAACAGCGCTGCAAACCTACACTGCCCCTAGCTTCAGCCAACCTCGGGATCTACCACCCTGGGGGCATATCTTTTCAGAGTTTTGCCTCTTTGTTCGTCCTGGCGATGCAGCGGAAGAAGAAGCCTTTTTGGCCCACGTGCGGGCGATCCTAGAACTTCACTGCCAGTTGGCGATCGCCACCCCATCCACGCCCGACCACCAGGCCGACCTTCTGGCTGGGCAGCAGCTTTACTGTAGCCAACAGCAGCAAAACGACAAAACGCGCCGAGTGCTAGAAAAAGCCTTCGGCGACGTTTGGGCAGAGCGATATATGACAACCGTGTTGTTTGACTTACCGACCCAGTAAAGGGCAATCAAGGGCGATCGCCCTAGGAGGCTGAGGACGGTGTGACGCGCTTACTCAACGACTCAGCCCGCCGTTTGGCGATCGAATTCGTCGGGTCATACTTGAGCGCTTCAGCGTAGGTCTCTAGGGCCTGGGCAATGAGTTGCTTCTTTTCGTAGGCATAAGCCAGATTATTCAGCGCAGTCACATAATCTGGGGTTTGCTCAAGAGCTTCTTTATATTGGCGAATGGCTAGGTCATACTGCTCTTGGGCCGCGTAGGAGAAACCCAAGGCATTGTAGACCACTGCAATATTCTCCGCGCCCTTCAAGTCCTTACATTTCAGGGCTTT
>DATNRH010000490.1 GCA_036703605.1 Candidatus Obscuribacterales bacterium
TGATGGATGAAGTGACGGATATTGACCCGGTGGCTCAGACCGTCACTCTGCGCCACGATACGCTGTCCTACGACAGTTTGATTGTGGCGACCGGCGTCAGCCACCACTATTTTGGCAATGAGCATTGGTCAGAACAGGCACCAGGGCTGAAGACCATCGAAGACGCCCTAGAAATGCGGCGGCGGATTTTTCTCGCCTTTGAGGCGGCAGAACGGGAGCCCGATCCGGTGAAGCGTAAGGCTTGGCTGACGTTTGTGGTCGTGGGCGGCGGGCCGACGGGGGTAGAGCTGGCTGGAGCCCTGGCAGAACTAGCCTATGGCACCCTCAAGGCAGATTTCCGCTCGATCGATACCTCAGAAGCGAGCATTTTGATTGTGGAAGGTATGGATCGGCTGCTGCCGCCCTATCCTCCCGATCTATCAATTCAGGCAGAGGAGGCTCTGGCGGAACTGGGCGTCACGATTTGCACCAGCACCTTTGTCACCAGTATTGACAAGGGCGTGGTCACCTTCAAGCAGGGCGATCGCACGGAAGACCTAGCTGCCCGAACGGTGTTGTGGGCGGCGGGTGTGAAGGCTTCTGCTATGGGGCAGGTGCTTGCCGATCGCGCTGGTGCGACCCTCGATCGGGTGGGACGGGTGATGGTCGATGCAGATTTTGCTGTACCTGGTCAGCCCAATATCTATGTGATTGGGGACTTGGCCCACTATATTTATGAAGGTAAGCCTGTTCCAGGAACGGGGGCGGTGGCGATGCAGCAGGGTAGCTACGTGGCTCGTGCCCTGCGGGCGAAGCTTAAGAATAAGGTACCGAAACCCTTCAAGTATTTTGATGCCGGTAGCTTAGCGGTGATTGGTCGCAATGCGGCGGTTGCTAGGTTGGGGAACTTCCACTTTGCTGGATTTCCCGCTTGGTTAATTTGGGTGTTTATCCATATTTATTATCTGGTGGAATTCGATAATAAATTGGTGGTGATGATCCAGTGGGCTTGGAATTACTTTACCCGCAAGCAAGGATCGCGGTTAATTACCGGCTATGTGCTGCCGCCTGTAGATCCAGATAGTGTAGAGGGCGATCGTTCCCCAGAACATATCTCGGAAGACGCCGTGACCTCGGAAAAATCAGTGGTCGAAGTCTAATCCTGCTTCTAGATCCCCGATGTTCCAGATCCCCGACGTTTTCAAAACGTCGGGGATCTTATTCTCGCTGGTTTTCTAACCGATCGATATGCTGACCCAGATGCTGTAAATCCAGCACATAGCCGGCGGTCACTAAATAGGCTGCGTCAGCGATCGCTCCCACCTGCCGCGTGAGGGAGCCGAGGCGATCGCGAAAGGCACGGCCCAGGGGATAGGCCGGCACAACGCCCCAGCCCACTTCTTCGGTCACCAGAATCACCTCAGCGGCTGTTTGCTGCAGGCTGTCTAGGAGAGCAGTGGCTTGGATCTGCCAGGCGTCATCGGTTTGGTCGATGGCATTGGCCAGCCAAGTACCTAGGGAGTCGATCAGCAGGCAGTCCTTAGCGGCAGCCGTTTGCAGGGCGATCGCTAGCTCGTGGGGCACATGGCGCGATCGCCAATGGGCAGGACGGCGCTGCTGGTGCTTCAGAATACGGGCTTGCCATTCAGCATCTGTAGGATCCATCTGGGCAGTGGCAATATAGAGGACAGATCGGGGCGATCGCTCCGCCAGATGTTCGGCCCATTCGCTTTTGCCCGATCGAGATGGGCCGGTGATGAGGGTGAGGGGGGGCATGGGGCGTTAGGCGGGATAGGAACGTTAAGGCGTATCAGGGTAGGGACGACCTCGACCAGTTTAGACGCTTTGGGGGGTAGGCTGGGAGATCTGGTGGCAATGGGGGGCGATCGCTTTTATGCTTAGGGGCACGACCTCGGATGTTCTGAGGGCTTCATCTACTGATGGCGGTGGGCCGATGATTAGCTTCATTCAAGATTTAGCGGTACTGGTTCTTGATCGCGTATTGGGTGTTGATCCAGAGGATAACCTGGACGCCTTAGAACAATCTACCTCGCCTCAACTGCGGCGCTTGGGTGCCGTGTTGTCAACTTTGGAGATGCCGGTGCAGGTGCCGCCTCCGCGGCCGGAGTTGGTGGAAAAGCCCCGTCCTGCCCTATCGGCGCGGGCGTTGTTGGGCCAATCTCATCCCAGTTTTGATCTTCATACGTCGATGCCTCCAGCCGTTTCGCCTGTGGAGCAACGACCGATGGAGCAACCATCGATGGAGCAACGACCGGTTGAGCAACCATCGATGGGGAATCCGATCGCTTCGCCTAGCCCGTCGGCGACCGAATCTATGCCGGCTCCACCCAATCTGCAACGGCATCCACCGACATCGGAGCCCTCCAGTCCCCCTCCGCATCCCGCACCTCCGCACCTTGATGTACCCCTCCACGGCCCATCCGATTTAGTCTTGCCAGCGCTCACGGAACTGAATACGTTATTGGTCACCTGGCAGGCGGAGGTGCAACGACTCCAGCAGCAGCGCCAGGAGATTTGTGCTGAGGGGCCGGCTTTTGGCGGATGGCTGGAGGCAGAACAGGCGGCAGATGGAACGGCGCAATATCGTCTTTGCAGTATTCATGAGAGCGGTCGGCTGTTGTCGGAACCTTGCCCGTTGGCGCAGGTGGGAGAAATTCGGAAGGCGATCGCTCGCTATCATCGTCAGCAGCATCTTCTCTCCCGCCAGCAACAGCTTCAAGGTCGCTTCGATATGCTGACGGCTATCCTCCAAGGTTTGGCTCAGCAGCTGCGCTCACAAAAATAGCAGCCCCACTATGATCCACTCGGGAACAAGGTAGGGCTGGAGACGCAGTTAGGAGGTATCTAACTCTGAAAATACCCTCGGAATTTGGATTTGCCTCTGGCTTTAACAAGTTCTTAATCCTGCGATCGCCCTTTGGTAACACAAGCAACCGTTCTTCCAGGTTTGGCCTTCTACCCATCCTCAGGTTACCCGCTACATTTACCTGCTACATATTGTCCTCACTCTAAATCCTTTGCCTAGAGGGGGAGAGAATCTCAGGACGCTTTGCCTAGATGACTGTGAAGCAGGCGATCAAGCTTTTGCTGGGGGCGCTCGGACAAGTCGGCCTTGAGCGATGCCGTTCAGCCCATGGTTTCATCGAGGGGCGCACAAAATTGATCCACGCCGGTTTTCACCAAGTAAATGGCCAGGAGGGTGATGAGGGACACCGGTAGGTCAATTACTTGGGTCAATAGGGTGACTTGCTCGGCGATGGTTTCCGCCTCTGTCAGCGTGGTGCGGGATGGTGTTTGGCAAATGCGCGATCGCCACCGCTTCGCCAGCCCCATCAACCATTGATCAGAGCAATCTGGCTCTTGCCCCGCTGAAATAGCTAGGGCGATCGCCGCATCTTCTAAATTGCCTTCGCAGTCTTCTAGCATCTCTAGGGCTTGGAGCGCTTTCGCATTGCTGGCTAGCTCTGCCCGATACTCAATAATGTCAACAGCCGTTACGGTGATCATGAAACGTTCTCCCTATCCCCCATGGCTGCGTTAGAGGTGCGTGACAGATGGTCAGGGTGTTTTTAAGCCACCCCAATGCTCCACTCACTCCCCGAATCTATGACCTCTCAGGGAGTTGATCCATTGAGGCTGCAACGCTACGATGAGTAGTCTGCCAGAAATTCTAGTCTAGACCTGCCCTTTCTGTCTGGTAATGACATGAAACGTTGGCATTAGCGATCGCGTTTCCTGCCCCACCGAGCGCCTCAGAATCCAAAACTCTGTGAGATGATTTGGATGACGGGGGCTGCCCCTGCTAAGACCTACTCAGGACAACCCAACTGTTAATGAACGTTGAATTTCGTGAATGTGACTTTTTTGATTTGTGGATTTGGCTGGAATTTGACACCGTTCCCTCCAACCTAGAGCAGCAATACATTGAAGAAGTCCTCAATTCTTGGTTTTTTCTCGGAAAACTGGGCGGCTTTAATGCCGAAAATCTTCAGGTGCAAGATACAGGGCTGGATATCAGCTACATGTCCTACGATTCCAGCCAGATCGACAGCAGTCTGACCTCGCTCATGCACAACATGGCTGACCTAGAGTTTCAGGGAACCTGGGCCCGCTGCTGGTTTGACCTCGGCACCACCGACGCGATCGCCCTCGATGTGTTGATCAATGCCCTGCATCAGTTCAGCACTGAATATGTTGCCATTGAAACCCTGTGGATTGGTGGCGAAAATGCCGATTGGCCCATTCCAGGGCACCGCCGACCTGACTACCTGGAGACTAATTCAGACTACTAGGGCTCCAAGCGGTGTAAATCTTAAGGGCATGGGGGCAATCCCCATGTCGCCTGCATCAACGGGGTAAAATAAACGCAGCATTTCAGCGATCGCTCTAATATCCCTACCCGAGAGCGATCGCCCCGTTTATATCGCAACTTCACCCAGGACCTGTGGCACATATCTCTCCTCTCCCCCAACATTTGACCCATCGCCTGCAGCAAGCCATGCCATCCCCGGTGCTACCCAACCTCCGAGATTGGCTGGACGCAGATCTGCTGCATATGGTGATGAAGGCCGGTCAGCGGCGGCGTTGGCTGGGGCTTTGCTTTGGTTTAGGATTGCTCGTGGCTTGGAACTGGCTTTTGGTCTCCGCCGCGATCGCTGGCGCGGGGGTGAGTGTGGCCAGCTATCAGCTCCAGCAGGGGCGGTTGCAGGCGATTCAAACCCTTTGGCAACGGTTGTGGAAACCCACCAATCGTTCCCTAACCACCTCGGTGGGCGTGGGCGGCCTGACCCTTTTGGGCACCTACCTAACGCTCCACACCTGGCTGATTGCTGAAAATCCCACCCTAGCGATCGCCTTTCTGATTCAAGGTGGCGGCATTTTGGGGCTGACGCTACTGTTTAGCCGTCGTTCATCATCGATCCCGGAGCGATCGCCCTCCTGGGATGACCTCGCCGACGGATTATCCAATGCCAATCCCCTCAAGCGGCTCTTAGCTATTCGTCGGGCTACAGAGTCAAGCTCGGCCGCAAGCCGTCGAGCAGACCTCTTAGCCTGTTTTCATCTCATGCTTAAACATGAGACCGACGATATTCTTCGCCAGGCCTTGCTTGAAGGGATTCAGCACCTCCAAACTCGGCATGGATTGGGCACCGGTTCCCCTGCTTTGCACATGCCTCTGCCAACGGCTCAACAGGCCGATCAGATCGCCCTAGAGCGCCACTCTTTATCCTAGGCATCAGCCTGGATGGGTACCGTAAACCAAAAGGTGGCCCCTTGCCCGACCGTACTTTCGACCCCAATCGTGCCGCCGTGGGCTTCGACAATTTGCTGGCATAGGTAAAGACCTAGACCCAGTCCTGCATGACGGTTTTGCTGATTGCCGCGAAAGTATAGATTAAACAGATGTTCTTGCTGGTGTGGATTAATTCCCATGCCATTGTCCTGTACGGTGACATAGGCCTGCTCCAAGGTCTCCCCCTGGCGGGTGGCGGTGATCGTCAAGACCAGACCGGGTGGATTATGCTTGACGGCGTTGGCAACTAAGTTTTGAATTACCCGCACTAGCTGCATCGGATCCGCCTTCAACCGAGGTAGGGTTTCGTCAATGTGTAGCTGCAAGGTTGTCTGAAACTTATCCAAGAGAGGCTGGACATCAGCGATCGCTGCCTGGATCACCGTCGGGAGGGCGATCGCTTCTGGATGCAGCACAATGCCCCAAACTTCCGCTGCATGGGTATCGATCAGAGAATTGATCAGCGCTAACTGTCGAGTATTGCTTTCGGCGATCCGTTCCATCACATGGCGCGCCACCTGCACATCGCCCTCCGTCTGTTCCATTAAGTGGTTCAGCACGATAGATGTGCCGAGAACGGGATTGCGCAAATCGTGGGAAACAGCATGGAGGAACACGTTGAGCTGCTGCCGTAGCTGAGCTTCTAGGGTGCGCAGTTGTTCGTTGGCATCCTGAAGGGCGGCGGTGCGTTCGTCTACCCGCTGTTCAAGCTGCTGGTTGAGAGCTTCTAGGGCCTTCTGTGCCGCCATGCGATCGCGCACCTCCTGCTGCAGGTGTTTATTTTGCTCTTCAAGCTGATGCTGGAGGCGACGCAGGTTGAGGTGCATATCAATCCGCGCTAGGACTTCTTGGAGCTGAAACGGCTTGGTAACATAGTCCACACCGCCCATCTCAAATGCCATCACTTTATCCAGCACATCGTCTAAGGCGCTGATGAAGATGATCGGAATATCACGGGTGCGATCGCTTTCCTTAAGCTGCCGGCACACATCATAGCCGCTCATGTCCGGCATGTTGATATCCAGCAAAATTAGGTCGGGAAGAATGGCCCGAATGGCTCTCAGGGCGCGATCGCCATTAATGGCTTTGCGCACCTTATAGCCAGAGTCCGTCAACATAGCCGACAATAGCCGCAGATTATCCGGCATATCGTCCACGATGAGAATATCCGCCAGCGGCAGATCAGCTACAGGATGCATCGCCTCGTCTGGAACGTGAGTCATTCCCTTCATAGGATCACCACAAGGATATTTCTTTATTGCCCATACCGCAGCGCAATCATGCGCTAAATGACCACTTCTCCTTTAGATGGCGTCGGTTGATCCATCAAGAGGCGGTCAGGACACATTGATCTCACGAACAGAGCTCACGAAAACCTAGAGTTGAGTGTTCAACAGGACGATTCAGGTTCCAATGCTTATAAGAGGCCAGGTAACCTGACCTCTAGGACAATGGGGCGACTTAGACTAGACCATACTGATTGGGTTTTGCCCAACGGCGTCGGATGGGGCGATCGCGCAAACGACTTAATAGGCGTCTTGCAGCTCGTAGAAGTCTGGAGAAATGTAGTCTTTCCGCAGGGGCCAGCCTACCCAGTCTTCTGGCATCAAGATCCGCTTCAGGTTGGGATGCCCTTCATAGACGATCCCATACATATCGTAGGATTCGCGTTCTTGCCAGTCGGCAGCCTTCCAAATCCAATAGACCGACGGGATGCGTGGATCATGCCGAGGCAGAAACACCTTCACCCGCACTTCTTCAGGGCGATCGGCATTGTCATAGACCTTACACAGATGGTACATGCTCACCAAATCGCCACCGGGGCCCATGTCATAGGCACCTTGGCATTGCAAGTAGTTGAAGCCATAGGCGTAGAGGGCCGTGCAGAAAGGAATCAGCACGTCGCGATCGACCTTAAGCACTGGAATACCGGAGTGATCCGGCTCCAAACTTTCATGCTGAAAGCCGTTCTCTGTGAGCCAGCGCGACACAGCACTTGCCTCAACTATCTTAGATTCCTGCTCCTCTGCAGGGGTTGCCTCATCAACCATTGCGCTTCTCCTCCTGGGTAACTTGCTGCTGTAGGGCCGGCATCGGCATTCCGGTCGCGGCTGCCAATTCTTGAGGCGGTGCTTGCCGAGAGGCGGAGCGAATATATTCCCCCGTCAAAATCTCGGGCACGACCTTCATCTTGTGCTTCACGGTAAAGTAGCGATGGGTTTGGTCAAAGCTACCCCGTTCTTGCAAGGCCTCGTTGGAGATCTTCTTGCGCAGTTTGATGATGGCATCAATGATCGCCTCGGGGCGGGGTGGACAACCGGGAATGTAGACATCCACTGGGATCAGTTTATCGACTCCCCGTACTGCTGTCGGAGAATCGGAGCTAAACATACCGCCGGTGATCGTGCAGGCTCCCATGGCGATCACATACTTAGGATCGGGCATTTCTTCATAGAGCCGAACCAGTGCCGGAGCCATCTTCATGGTGACCGTACCGGCGGTGATCAACAAATCGGCCTGGCGAGGACTGGCCCGAGGGACTAACCCAAAGCGATCGAAGTCGAAGCGAGAGCCAATCAGCGCCGCAAATTCGATAAAGCAGCAGGCGGTACCGTAGAGCATGGGCCAGAGGCTAGAAAGGCGTGCCCAGTTATGTAAATCATCCACGGTGGTGAGGATGACGTTTTCTGATAAATCCTTGGTGACTTGTGGAGCCCCAATAGGATTCATAATCCGCTCATCGGATGTTGTAATTGATGGGGTGCCGGAATTCATGACCATTCCAATGCTCCTTTTCTCCAAGCGTAGACAAGACCAATAACTAGAATTGCGATAAAAATCAACGCTTCTATGAATGCGAGAAGCCCAAGTTGGCTAAATGCCACCGCCCAGGGATAGAGAAACACGGTTTCTACATCAAAGATGACAAAGACCAGGGCAAACATGTAGTAGCGAATATTGAACTGGATCCATGCACCTCCTACGGGCTCCATCCCGGATTCGTAGGTTGTTCGCCGTTCGACGCCCGTGCGTTTGGGGCGAACCAATTTGGAGACAGACAGGGCAAGGACGGGCACTAGCCCACAAATAATGAGGAAGCCTAGAAAATACTCGTAGCCGCTGAGTACAAACACGATGTCGCTGTAGCTGTAGGGTTTCTAGTAGCCATGTTACTTGTTTTTTACATTATAAGGAATCAGGCTAACGGTCGCAGAGACCAAAAGTGTTGATTTCCATGGCTGAAATTTTCTGCTAATAGCGAAGGCAGGCTAAAAATTGCTAGATTTGCGGGTGTTTCAAGACTTGTCTCAGGAATAGGGCTGCTCCATCGAGATATATCAAGATATTAGATGATAGCTCGACAGTTTGCTTATCGCTCGGGCGATCCTAGAACGATCCTAGGATGATGGGTACATCGCTTAGATGCTGCTGCCCCATCGACAACAGCCTAGATTGCCCGATGAGGAGCGATCGCCCCTGAAGGATGAAGAATCTTGGTGCAGCAACCTGAGTCCAAGGTTCTAGAATTATCGTGACCCGGTATCTGATCTACAGCACTGATTCTGAAGCATTGATTCTGAAGCACCGATAGAGTACACCAAGGCAAACAGCACTATGGCAGTTCATATTTCTCCAGCGTTGCTCGCAGCGAAGCCCATTCAGTTTGGAACCGATGGGTGGCGAGGACTGATCGCGGCGGATTTTACGTTTGAGCGCGTCATTCAGGTTGCACCGCGAGCAGCCCACGTTCTTAGCCAGCACTATGGTGAAGGGACGTGCCGCACCGTGGTGGTAGGCTACGATCGCCGCTTCCTCTCTGAAGAATTTGCCCAAGTGGCTGGGGAAACCATCCAGGCGGCGGGGTTTGATGTGCTGTTTGCTGAGGGCTATGCACCCACGCCGGCTTTTAGCTGGGCTGCCAAACAGCACAATGCCCTAGGCGCGATTGTGATCACGGCTAGCCATAACCCAGGGGTCTATTCCGGATTGAAGGTGAAGGGAGCCTTTGGTGGATCCGTGTCTCCTGATGTGACCCAGCAGATTGAAGCTATGCTGGACCAACCCCTGCCGGACGCAGCCCAGCCGGGAACTTGGACAACCTTCGACCCCTGGGAGAGCTACTGCGCGGGTCTCCGGGCCATGGTGGATATTGCGGGCATTCAGAAGGCGATCGCTGATGGTACGCTCACCGTGTTTGCGGATGTGATGCATGGCGCGGCGGCTAGCGGCCTGGCGCGGCTGTTGGGTGATGGCATTCGTGAACTGAATGGCGATCGCGATCCTCTCTTTGGCGGCAGTGCGCCTGAACCGTTGCCGCGCTATATTCCCGAGCTGTTTAAGGCGATCAAAACCCAGCGCCAAGCCGATGCTAAGGGTTTAATTACCGGCTTGGTGTTTGACGGCGACAGCGATCGCGTGGCCGCCGTTGATGGTCAGGGCAATTTCTTGAGTTCCCAGGTGCTCATTCCCGTGTTGATTGAGCATTTGGCAACCCGACGCGGCTTCAGCGGCGAGATCGTTAAAACCATTAGCGGGTCGAACCTGATTCCCAAGGTGGCAGCGCTCTACGGGCTATCGGTTTACGAAACCCCCATTGGCTACAAGTACATTGCCGATCGCATGTTGTCGGCGGCGGTATTGTTAGGGGGCGAAGAATCTGGCGGTATCGGCTATGGTCATCACATTCCTGAACGGGATGCTCTGCTCTCTGCTCTCTACGTTCTTGAAGCCGTTGTCCAAGCAGGACAAGACATCAGCGACCAGCACCAGCGCCTGCAGGAGGTCACCCAGTTTAGCTCCACCTACGATCGCATTGACCTGCCCCTCGCCAGCATGGAGGTGCGATCGCGCCTCTTGCAGGCTCTGGAAGAGCAAACTCCTACAGAAATTGCTGGGCAAGCCGTCACCCGCTGCCTGGCCATTGATGGCTATAAATTTGACCTGGCTGATGAAAGCTGGTTGCTAATCCGCTTTAGCGGCACAGAGCCCGTCCTACGTCTCTACTCAGAGGCCACCACCATGGATCGGGTCAAAGCAAATCTACACTGGGCCAAAGACTGGGCCAATGCGATCGCTTAGTACTCTGGGGCGGAAGTTGGCTCTGTAGTAGGGCATCAGCGTTCCCCACCATTGTTCCCTGAGCGAAGTCGAAGGGAGCAATGGTGGGCTTTTGGCTTTCTCCCTTTGGGAGACGTTACACGTTGGCGTAGCCTGTCCTCAGGACAAACGACTCCGCTCAGCCAGCCCATACCTAAGGAATCAATAGCACTAGAAATTAACTTCCTAAACCTTTTATGACCGCTCACGACATCTGGTCAGGGAAGCAGGGTTCTTGCTTGTTCTGAGGGTGAGACGAGGGAGATTACTTGAACTTTTGGCGAATGAAGGTCAAGATTTGCACCATTTGCTTCTTGAGCATGTCAATTTCGGCTTGCATCTTGGCAATCTTATCGTTCAGCGCTTGAATTTCTTCCGCATTGCCAGCCACCACCTGCTCCGTAGCCGTGGATGGGGTAGAAGGAGCTGGCCAGTTGCGGAATTTGCTCATGGCTGACTTGATAGCTTCTACTAGCTCTCGCTGCTCGAAGGGTTTCTCGATAAACTCAAAATACTCAAACGGTTCTTGGAGTTTTTCCGTCACCTCTTCCTTGCGCCCCGACATGAGCACCAGGGGAGCCCGTAGCTCCGGCTGGGCATGTAGTTGCTCAAAGACCTCCCAGCCACTGACGCGCGGTAGCAAGAAATCGAGCATGATCAGGTTGGGGTGCTCTTGACGAATGAGGTTGATGCCCTCAGAACCGTCTTTCGCTTCTAGCACCTGGAAATTACCCTTAGGCAACATATCCTTGACCATGTTGCGAATAACTCGGCTATCGTCGATGACTAGAATTTTGTGACTTGCCACAATAGACTCCTCTAATGAGTAAAGGAAACACGCTTGTAGAACCTAGCAATATCATGTTTTGCACTGTAAGGCTCTAATCGTACTACCGTTCATCCGCTTCCGGGGAAAACCGGTATCAGAACGCAACCAATGAAAAAATTTGAATATTGGAGGACTTTAAT
>DATNRH010000491.1 GCA_036703605.1 Candidatus Obscuribacterales bacterium
CTGTTCGTGGGCTCGCTGGCGAGCGATCGCCTCTTGACCATCGAGGCTGGTATTGGCATCGGTCGTAGCCACCACCGTCACCGTTTGCCCTGGCTCTAGGGTGATGGCCAAATCTGCCACATGCAAATGATCTTCATGGGCTGGGAGCCCGCGATAGTGTTCTTGGGCGAGATTAAAATCTTGGTACCATTCGTTGCAAAGATAGACATCGGCCTGCTCGGCTAGCACATAGACCGGTTGCGCCTTCGGGAAAGCCGTCACCTTAACGCCATGATCGGCTGCTTCAATCGCCATTTTCCAGAAGCCGACCTGGGTACTGCTGTGGTGATCGCGGTAGTTGGTGAGCACCTTGAGGTAGAGCTTGACGGGCTGGGGCGATCGCTTCACATGGTAAGACACATAGGTAGTATTGGCTCCCTGCTCCATCCAAATCCGCTTCTCAAGCAGCACATCCGCACAGGCAAAGGTCCAGGTGGGAATGCTGCCCTCCAGGGCAAACTGCTGAATGTGGTTATACCCTGTGGGATCCACCTGCTCGTTTGTCCAGCGGCTGGTGTGTAGGGGAAAGTAGTTGCTGTCGTATTCCAGAGTCTCGCTGAGCTGGGTCACCAACAGCGTGCGCCGCACCGGTGGGTTAAGCGCAGCAATCAAAACCCCGTGGTAGCGACGGGTCAGCAGACCAGCCACGGTGCCGGAGGCATAGCCACCGATGCCGTTGGTGACTAACCATTCACGCTCTTCAGCGCTGTGCAGATGTCCGCAAATCTCTCGACCAAATTGAATATTCATGGCAGATATGTCAAGGCAGGGCAGATCAAGAAGGGATGGAATCGGGTTAGGGAGACCCGGAGCCAGGCACTAGGTCTGGACTCCTTGGGGATAAACCGTCCATCTATGCATGGCTAGGCTAATGATTGGTGTAGTGAAGTTCCTATCCTACAGTTAAGGCAGGGCTTCCGACTGTCTGATAGGCTAGTGAATGACCGTTGCTGTCAGTGAGCCGGCCCAATCATACCAATGTTGTTGCAGAATCCAGGGGTATAGCAAGCATGGATACCAAAGCCTTTAAGCGATCGCTTAATCAATCTCAGAAGTATCACCGCAAAGGCTTCGGGCACGATGAAGATGTCTCGGGCGCAATGAAGTCAGAGTATCAGAGTGATCTCATTCAGTACATTCGCGACCACGACTATACCCTAACCCAGGGCGATGTGACGATTCATTTGGCAGAAGCCTTCGGGTTTTGCTGGGGCGTGGAGCGGGCGGTGGCCATGGCCTATGAAACCCGGCAGCAGTTCCCCACGGAGCGCATTTGGATTACCAACGAAATTATCCATAACCCGTCCGTGAACCAGCATCTGCGGGATATGAAGGTGGGCTTCATTGAGGTGCGGGATGGGCAAAAAGATTTCTCGGTAGTAGACCAAGGGGATGTGGTGATTTTGCCTGCCTTTGGCGCAAGTGTGCCGGAGATGCAGCTCCTCAACGATCGCGGCTGCACGATTGTAGATACCACCTGCCCCTGGGTTTCCAAGGTGTGGAACACGGTCGAAAAGCACAAGAAGGGCAACCATACCTCCATCATCCACGGCAAATATAACCACGAAGAAACCATCGCCACCAGCTCCTTCGCCCGCACCTATTTGATTGTGCTGAACCTGGATGAGGCGCAGTATGTGTGTGATTACATTCTCAACGGGGGCGATCGCCAGGCCTTCATGGAGAAATTCCGTTTTGCCTGTTCCGAAGGCTTTGACCCCGATCGCGACCTAGATCGGGTGGGCATTGCCAACCAAACCACCATGCTCAAGGGAGAGACGGAGCACATCGGCAAGCTGTTTGAACGCACCATGATGAAAAAGTATGGCCCCATTGATCTAAATCAACATTTCCTCAGCTTCAACACCATCTGTGATGCTACTCAGGAGCGCCAGGATGCCATGTTTGATCTGGTCGAAAAAAATCTAGATCTCATGGTGGTCATTGGTGGCTTCAATTCATCCAACACCACCCACCTTCAGGAGATTGCCACCGAGCGCGGCATTCCGTCCTACCACATCGACAGTGGCGATCGCATTGGCCCTGGCAATCAGGTAGAGCATAAGCCCCTGCACCAAGCCTTAGAGACCCAAGTTAATTGGTTACCCGATGGTCCCTTAACTATTGGGGTCACCTCCGGAGCCTCCACCCCTGATAAGGTGGTAGCCACAATCATTGAGAAAATCTTCGCCCTCAAGGCGCTGGCTGTGGTGAACTAATTGTGGTGAATTGATCCAAAAAACACCCGCAGTAGATCATGGCGATCGCCTGCGGGTGTTTCACTGATGTTGTGTCACAGTTTCTGAATAAAATCGAGCTGGTGATCTGAATGCGTCCAGCTAGGACGGCTTAAGACAGGACCCCTGAGGATCTAAGCAGCAGGGGTGGTCACTTCAACGGGGTAGCTCACAGCTTTCCATGCCGCCAAGCCACCGCGCAGTTCCGACACGTGGGTGTAGCCAGCATCCCGCAGCGTGGTCGCAGCGATCGCTGTTTCGTCGTCGGTTTCACCGTAGATATAGATGTCCCGATCCACTTCAAAGTTGCTGCTGGATTGGGTCACCAAGTTGTCTAGGGGAATGGAAACAGCACCGGTGATATGGCAAGCATTAAAGGCTTGGCGATCGCGCACATCTACGATGGTCAGGGCAGGTTCGCCCCAATCGAGGCGCGCTTTTAGATCATAAACTCGGGCTTGAGGCTGAATGGGGCCGGGGGTAGGAATAATTCCTAGAAATGCGCTCATGGTTAAGTCCTTGATAAGGTTGAAATTGTTGGATGCTTGTCTGTAAGCTA
>DATNRH010000492.1 GCA_036703605.1 Candidatus Obscuribacterales bacterium
TCTCAGGCTTGACCCAGTTCCATTGGTGGAAGGCGTTTCAATGCTAAGTGTGGCTGATTAAGCGGACTTGATATTAGTCCACAGCCTGCAATTCATCTAAGCGAGCCAACACTTCAACGCTGTGAATAGCAGGACGCACACCTAGGAAGCGATCGCGCAAAATACCCTCGGGATCAATCACATAGGTATGTCGTAGGGAAACACCGCTCAGCCAAGAACCATAGGCTTTGCTCACTGCCCCAGTCGTATCAGCCAGCAGGGGAAAGGTCAGCCCTTCCGAGTCGCAAAATTCTGCGTGGGAGGTTACATCATCCACACTGATGCCCAAAATTTGAGTATGACGGTCTAAATACTTGGGCAAGTCTTGCTGAAACCGCTTGGCTTCCAGGGTGCAGCCCGGTGTGAAGTCTTGGGGATAAAAATAGGCCACCACCCACTGCCCTCGGTAGTCGGCAAGGGATATCTCACCATCGCCCGTATTGCTCGGTAGGGTGAAGTCTGGGGCTGGGGCATTCAACGTCGGCTGGGGGCCACCCAGGGCAAACGCTGCGGGCATTCCGCCCAGCAAGACAGCGAGGGCAAGTAAACTACTAAGCACATAGCCCAGCAGCCGGCGACGAGAAGGGAGTATCTGAGTCATAACCATAGTTTTGTAACATAAACTTTATATAAGTTTACAGTTAATAGCTAAAACTGGAAGGAGAGCGATCGCTCTGAGATCCTCAAAGATGCTGCATCCTTCCCCAATCCACGATCCTCTACAGCTCGCTCCATCTCATGCTATTGCCGTTCAGCACCACGAGCTAGTCTAGGCAAGGAAGCTGCCATAACCGTTAAGCTGAACCTAAAGATTCATTGTTGCAACACAAATCATTGTTGAAAATAGAAGAATGTCAGTAGCATAGATTAGCTTTCTACCGATATCTGTCTACTAACTCCTGATGCTCTTCTCAAACCATGCGGAAACAAAGGGTGGTTTGTGGGAAACCTAAGAGTAGAGTGCGCATTGTCGTCCTAGCTCAGCACGTCGCTCATCATCCCACGGGCTTTGATCAGCCTCAGTACAGGGTTTAGGGGATGACTCTGGTTCTATAGAGAGGTATTCTTCTCTAGGAAACTCGGCATCCACCATGGCATCTAAGCATCAGGTTCGGCATTTTGCACTGTTTTGCGTTAAGTCTGGGATTCTACTGTGACTTCTCAACCCGACCAAATTCAAGCCCTAATCCGCGAAATTGATGGCGTGCTAAGTAAGGCAAGTCCTCGCTTGCCATGGGTGATGTCGGCGGAGGCAGCCGAGCAACGCAATGTGCTAGAGCAAACCCGTCGGTCGTTGCTGGCTCTGCAGCAGCAAATGTTGGCTGAACCCCTTGCCGCACCGTCTCCCCAGTCATCTCCTATGCTAACTGAGGAGTCTGCCCAGCATGTCCTGCAAGCGTTTCTACAAGAAATGAGTTACTTGCGGAGCAACATGCTGCAGCCCCTGCGGGCCGATATCGATCGGCTCAACCGCGAGCGTGATGCCTTGGTGCAAGACGTAAAGCAACTCCAGGCCCAGCGACAGCAAATTGGGCTACCGGCGGCGGATCAAACCTCGATGATTGATAGTTTCTTGAAGGCGTTGATGAGTCGTCTCCAGGAAACCCTCTCTGAGCAAATTGCCCAGACCCTTTCCCAGTATGAGCAGGAGGAGCGATCGCTTCCCGGTTTTCCTGAAGCTGCTGCGTTACCAGCGGCCGATCTCATGCCCCTGTCTCCGAGCCAGCGATTGGCCCGTATTCAGCAAACCCAAGCCCGTTCCGATCAGCTTTTGCTGAAGCTCGACGCTACGCTACAAGTCATCTTCGAATCTTTGCAGTCTAATATCCAGAGCTATGAAGACTCTCTATCCCAAGGGCTAGAGAAAATGCACAGCTTAGGACAGCAAGGTGAATCTATGTTTGCGGGGCTAGTGAATCGCCTAGCGCAACAACTGGGTCGTGAAGCCTCGTCCTACCTACAGTCGTCCCTAGAAGCAGAACGGTGGCGATCGCCTGATGCACCGGCTAACTTACAACCTCGCCCTTCTGAACCAGCAGCGACGGGAGACCCTACGCTAGATAATCTATCAGACGAACAAATTGATCGTCTGCTGAACGAGCTGAATGGGGGAACCAGCGAAGAAGCTGCCGCTAAGCCGGCTCCTCCAGCCAAAACACCCTTTTCGCTAACGGATTTAGTCGGCGATTCAGACGACGATATCACCATCTTCCAGATTAGTGAGCGCCACCCTCTTTATACGCCCGAGGATGACGACGAAAAGACGATTATTCAAACCA
This sequence comes from Candidatus Obscuribacterales bacterium, assembly GCA_036703605.1. NCBI lineage: Bacteria > Bacillati > Candidatus Melainabacteria > Candidatus Obscuribacterales > Candidatus Obscuribacterales bacterium. Next base: position 2,319 of record DATNRH010000492.1, read on the forward strand.
GGGAAGAGGTTGAAGCCGCTCGGGCAGCCCAAGCTCAACCCAGCCCAGCGATCGCCTCGAATCTCGATAATTTAGAGTCGGCCCTGGATTGGTTGGAACACATCGATGAGGATGAACCCACTCCACAAGTCGCAACAGAAGGCGTACCAACCCCAGAGGCGATCGCTGCGGACACCGAGGATGCTGCTGCGATTGACACACCCGAAACCCTATACGCCGACGACTTTTATCAAAGTTTATTTGGCGAAGAGGAAGACGGCTCTCTCACGGAGCGATCGCCTACTTTAGCAGATGATTTCACGGCTGAACCCCCAGAAGATCTGGGTGGTAATGCCACAGATATAAACGCAGCCTCTAACCTGCCTCCTCACCGCTTTGGTCTTGAGGAAGATGAAGTCCTCAATGACGACCTATTTGGCGGGCTGTCTGATCCAGCTGGGCAACGGGCAACCGAAACCAGTGAGCAAGCCACACTGGAAGACATGGAGGCCAGTGATGCAGATCTAGACCTGAACCGCGATGAATCTCTTTCAGGGCTATCTACCCAGGCTCTCCAAGATCTCTTCCCAGATCATGAACCGCTGTTTTCAGACTACGACGATAGCCAGGCAGCAGCAGCGATCGCTTTTGATGAAGACTCGGAGGCGCGTTTAGGCTTCCTCGACTCTGATGCTCCAGTCACGGAGCGCGACTTGGCCCTAGAGGATGATCCTCAAGACAGCGACTGGAGCGATGAAGCTCCGGTTGATCCTGAGCATATGATTACTCGACTCACGGATCTGATTGAACCCAGCGAACTGCCGTCCTTCCTAGATACCAGCCAAACGCTCACAGGCGACGATGATCGCTACATGCCCGCCTCCCCCGACGAAGACCTGCTGGGTGGAGAGGAGTTAGACATTGCCCCCAGTGAGCTAATTCACATTGACGACACGACCCTCAATCAACTCGAAAACGATCTATCAAGCCTTGAAAATCCAGACTCGCCATTTCCCATTGATCCCAATACTGAGCTGAGTACAAGCCTAGAGCGCTGGGATGGAGCAGCAGCGCCATGGATGGATGAGGTAGAGGTAGACTCCTTTGATGATGCCTATCCCACATCCACATCTAGCCCGGATGCAGACTTCACGGAAACGATTCTAGGCGCGGTTGCAGACGAAGCTCTCCCCGAGATGACCGCCAGCGCAGCTCCTGATGAGAACGTAGACACCATGTCCCTGGGGCTAGATCTATCAGCAGATGTGGGAGACGCGCTTAGTTATAATCTGGAAGCAGACCAGAGCAGTCTAGATGTCCTCGATGACGAAGACCTAGCGGCAGACGAGTATCAGCCGGCGGCTATCGACGACCATCCAGACGACAACGTTCGCCCCTTGGATAATCTTGCCGATGTCTGGGCCGCTCTACGAGAACCCCCCTCGGAACTTGAAACATCTGAAGAGTCTCCTAAGGAGCTTGAAGACACCGCAGAGGGGCTGACCCTTGATGCCATCGGCAATGACTGGGAAGACACCTCAGACTACCTATCATCCGTTGAGCACGATGATTCTCCTGCCGATGCAGACCTATCTGCTGATGTGTTCGGCGGTTGGGAAACCGATTCATTCACAGAAGCAGCTACGGATGAAGCTACGGATGAAACAGTCACGGATGCTGACCGGACAGAAGGAGCGATCGCTGAGGATCACGAACCTCATTTTCCCGATGCCAGTGAGCTTGCTTTTGAAGACGATGACGCCTCACTCTTTGAGTCCAGCTTTGACGACAGAGGGGATGGGTTTTTCGAAACCTTCGAGACAACAGATCTGCTCTCGGAGGATGCTGAGGCCCTATTCGATGCCGATGACACCCAAGTCCATACCGTGGATGTGGATGACCTACTGCTGCCCGATGAACCTGCCCCTGGAGCAGCTCCAGCATCTACCGTCGATGAGCCATTGCCTGAACACGAACCCCTTCCGACTGTAGAAACAGCTTGGATGGATGAGGATACCCATAGCATCGAAGAGTTATTGCTCAGCAATGATGATCCTGAGCCGGCCGATGCTTCCACAGAAGCGGATTGGAACGACGCTGATGCCGACACCATCGAGGGCTTACTCCTCAGTAGCGATACCTCGGACGTTGAAGCAGAAGAGGCGATCGCTTCCCCCGTCGTTGATCCTGAAGCAACCCTAGGTGATTGGTTTTTATTCGATGACGACGTGGCCGATCTGCCTGCCCCCCTCGAAGAGGATGCCCTCATCGAAACGCTTCTGGAGGAAACACCTGAGGAAGAAGAGCTAGAGAATCTAACGGGAACGCTGGAGAATCTAGACAATGCCCTCGAAACAGTGCAGGATGCTTCATCAATCCCTGAACCTAACGAAACACCTGCTCCTCAGCCACCAGAACCGGTTGAGGAAACCCTAGCCGAGCTTTTTTCCGAACCCGAAACCTCTACGCCCCCTCCCCTTGACCTGAGCGATGAGTTTACCCTCGACACCCTACTAGAGCGGGTCTTAGATGGAGAGGCACCATCTGCTGATACCCTAGACACTTCATCAGAAATGCCGGCAGCAGCCGAAGGTCTCCCGGAGCTGCCCGCTGAAACAGGTGAAACCTTGGAGGGCTGGTTTGCTGATGACATGGAGAACGCTCCTGCAGATGCAGATCCACAGAGCGATCGCCCCAGCCCACCGACCTGGGATGATGATCAAGATGAGCCGTTTAACGATGACTTAGACAGCATGTTCGGAGATGCCAGCATCCTCGACGAGACCCCAGAGTCGATGGATAGCTTATTTGGTGATTTCGATACTGAGGTAGGCGACTCTACTCTGAATGACTTCGCCGATGCGTTTACAGCCGAGGACAACGAGCCGGTACCTCAACCCTTGCCTGAGGAAGAAACCTCCCTAGATGACTTATTTGGAGACATGTCTGCAGATGCCGAGGATGCCTTTGGGGAAGAAGCTGAACCGCCTTCACTATCAAATGTAGAAACCTCCCTGGAGGAAGAAGCTGAACCACCTTCACTATCAAATGTAGAAACCTCCCTGGATGACTTATTTGGGGATAGTCCAGGGGATCCAGAAGATAGCTCAGATCTGTCCGCTGACGATCTGTCCGCTGACCTTAAGACATCACCTCAATACACCATCGATGATCTCGATGATTTCTTTGGCGCTGAAGACGTCCCTGAGACGCCGGAAAAAAAAAGCCCATGAGGCAAGCTATTACCTGGATGGGCGATCGCTCTCCCCTAGACCATGATTCCCCTTGGTTTCTAGCCATCGACTTGGGCAGCACCCAACTCTCAGCGCTGCTCATCAACCGTCAAACCCGCACCCTGCATCCTATCTACTGGTTTAGTGTTTCCGCCCAAGCGGGAGCAACCAAATCCTTTGGGCTACCCACCTCGATCTATCTATCTATCACAACCCCAGCATCCCAAACCAGCAGCGATCGCTCAACCGATCCACATATCACTCCACTGGCTGTAGGTGCCAAAGCTGATGAACTCGCCGACCTCAATCCATCTACGGCTGTTAGCCCACTCCCGACGAAAAGCAATGAACATCAACGTATTCTGCTACGCCATCTGAAAGCTCATGTCCTAAACCCTACCCATCTCAACGAGCACGACCTCCAGGCAGCCTGCAGCATCATTCTTTCCACCCTCAGTGGTTTTCGGGGCGACCTCCTCTCGCCTGCCACAGTTCAATGTGGGGCAGAAGGGTTAACTTCAGGTGTTGTACAGACTGTTCTGAGGCAATTAGGTGGTGTGCTGATCAGCAGTCCCCTCACGGCAGATGAAACCTATGGGCGATCGCTCTGTGAGGCTATCCTCCAGGCTAAACTTGTGCCCTCTCGTCAATTCATTGGCGTGGTCAACGATGGTAGTGCCCTCCTCGCAGCCCAGCGCTGGTTTATCGAGCCTGCCAACCCGCCGGTGACGGCATCGACCTCATCCTTTAGCGTCGTTTGTTCCACCGGGGCGATCGCGACAGAACTGATTGCCTTACAGCATGACCAAGTGATCCAAGTACAGGCCTACCCCTACGCTGATCAGGCCATTCATCAAGATGTTATTCACCTGCTACTGGATAGTCTCACCACTTCGGTCGATATCGCCGTTGCGCCCTATGGTCCCGATCTCGATGCCCGCCCACCCTTACTGACGGCGGCCCTCTCGGCTAGAGATCAAGAGGCGATCGCCCAAGACGGTCTCGCTGCCTGCCTGACCTACGACCTCGACCGCCTGCCCAGACTTGGAGAGGCAGACACCAGCCAGCGCCATGCCTGGCAACCCCATCTAGATGCCACGGCTCTAGGGCGATCGCTCCAGCAGCTCGCCCAGCGCATCTTGCGATCGCTCAGCGACCATCCAATCCTACAGCTTCAGGTGGGCGGCTATGCCGGCTTGATGACGCGCCAAACGTTGGAGCATCACATTCTTTGGCCCTACCTGCACAATCTTGATCCCGTGGTCATTCACTTGCTGGAAGAGCTGGCTATGCCCCCCCAAGCCATCGAGCAGGTGATCTGCGGTGGATTGCTATATCACCATGGCGCGATCGCCCGCTGGCTCCAAGAAAAGTTTCCCAATGCCCAAGTGGAAGTCGCTCGCATTGCGCCTCCCCGCGTCATGCCGGCCCTAGCTCCGCCCCAGGGCTGCGATCGCCCAAGCCCTATCGTCTATGGCATGGGGCTTGCGTTACTCTCCCCATCACTTCCCTAGACGCCTAGGTTTCAGACGTAGTCGAGGTCTTACCAAGCAGCGGCGCTAGGTAGGCTATCAAAGCTCCAAGGGTAAACCCTGCCACATTCCTCAACACCGGCAGCCAGTCAGGCGTACGGGTGACGACGGGGCCCAGCCCAAAAGCAATGAACAGAATGCCCCACAGCGGCGAAAAAATTAATGCCCACTGCCATGCAAACGGCTGGCCTTCCTGTCGAGGCTGAGCCGCAAAACCCAGCACAACCCCACCCAGAATCGATGTAATCAGGGTCAGAATCCACTGCTCTCGGGGTAGCCCTGGCACCACCTGACAACCACCTCGTCGTAGACAAACCTGAATGGATTCTAGCGCCGAGATAATCGAACGATCTTCTCCATTGTCCCGTACGAAAAACTGATTCCCATAACGGGTTTGCAGCTCAATCCAAAAAGTTCGGGGCAGCAGGTCATACAGATCATCGCCGACACTAAAGTTCAGCAAGTTTCCACCCCGTGGATCCGCCACCAGCAGCACACTGCGTTGATCCAAACCCCAAAAATCTTTGACCGATCGACCGGGGGTGCGATCAAACTGCGTTAATACCCGCAGCTTCCACCCTGTTTCTGACTCAAAGTCCGACAGAGCTTGGTCAAGCTCATCCTGTTGAACACTAGCCAGGGAATCGGCTAGGTCAATGACATTGGTGGGAGCCTCTGGCAACAAGTCAGGATTTTCATAGGCATGAGCTGTTGGAGCGATCGCCCAGCTACAAAGAATTAGAACAACGGTGGCGCAGAAAACACCAATCGGGCGGAAAGCAGCATGAATCATGGGTATTTTTAAAGCAAAAAGGTGCGAGAACAGGGCCGTCTAGCCTCAAACGGAGAGAACGAGATCGGCACAGCCGTAATTGGAGTAGCAAACAATGAATATGCCGAGCAAGATCAGCGCTGCCAGGATGCCCATGGGCGATCGCAGATTAGAAAACCTACCCTCCACACCCAAGCCATCTTCGCGCATCAGGGGACAGGCACCGTCACCTCGGTAACATGACCCATCCACCCGGATCTTTACACTTGTTTACCTGATTCTAATACTAAAGTTCCTTGGAGGGGTGCGTCAATTCTCGAAAGAACGTGAATTCGATGGCGTGAAGGCTCCAGAAATCCCGACTTTTGGGCCATGACCGATACTGGATCAGCCCAGTCGCCATCCTGCAAACAACTCAGGATGAACAACGAGGCTGATGATCGGCCGCCAATTTACATTCTCAAGGTATCTGCTAGCGCCAAGTCTCAGATTGCTCCTCTGGAACGTGGTTAAGCCAATCTTCGCCAACCCGAATCGTCAGGTCAGACTCAAGATCGCCCGTCGATGCCGCCACCACCTTCCCAACGCCTAACACAGTTCCTAGGGACGTAGCGCCGCTATAGTCTCCCCGCTGCACAATAATCTGCGTTTGGGACTCTGGTGAGGGCCAGTCTTGTACCACATAGACATGGTCAAACCCTTGGTCATAAAGATAATTCACAACTTGGGTGGCAATTTGGGGTTCACCGGAGGCATTTTGAACCGCAATGCGCAAATCTTGAACCGACTGACGATCAAAACGACTCGCTAAACCTGATGCACGCACATCAAAATAGTCAGCCAAAACCTGATCTCGACCGTTCATGTCCATAATCCAATAGCTGGCGATGAACTCATCCGGTGAGCTAAACCGCCCTGGCAGCATAACCATGCGAAAGTCTTCCGACGTCAGATCTAGACCAAAGTCAACGAGGGCTAAGATTTCCTCAACACTCAGATTGGTGTCAATGTAGCTTTGCAGCAGATCCACAGCTTGAGGTACTTGGGGCAAAAAGCTAGGACTTGTGAGGCGATCGCGTAGGGCGCGGATGAGCTGCTGCTGGCGCTGTACCCGGCCGATATCACCATAGCCATCGTTGCGGAAGCGGACAAATTGTTCGGCTTGGTCACCGTTGAGCACCTGTTGGCCTTGCTGTAGATCAATCTCAAGCCCTTGGGTTTGGTCGGTGTACTGCATATCGTAGGGCACAAACACCTCAACTCCGCCCACGAGATCCACCAGTTGACGAAAGGCCTCGGTATTGACGCGCACGTAGCGATCAATTTCTACACCATTTAGATTGGCGCTGACCACATCGGCAGCCATGCGCGCGCCGCCCATGGCGTTAGCGTGGTTGACCTTTGTCACCCCTTGAAAGGGAATATCTACTTGGGTGTCGCGAGGAATAGACAGAACATTGATCGTTTGCGATTCTGGCTCTAAACGCACCAGCAGCATCGTATCGCTGCGTCCGTCCATGGGATCTCCAGCACCCCCATCCAGGGGCTCATCCACCCCCATCACCAGAATGTTAACAGGGCGAGTGATCGGATAATGTACACCCTTACGCCATAGATCAAGCACGGAAAAATCTTGCAGAGGTTGGTCAGGAACCAAGTTCACCGAAGCCGGCGTAAACAGGGCTACCGTGGCTCCTAAGACAGCAGACGTGCCGACTGCCGTTGCTAAGACAAGCGATCGCTGAATCCATTGACCAATCCTCATACCCACCCGCCCCGGTGCAGCGTCAGGGAGACTCGCGGATATACTAACCGTAGCTGGGCTCGTAGCTGGGCGATCGCCCACCGCTGTTGCCTTCTCGGGGGTTCGTTTCGGAAACTCATTAGATTCTTGATTCACTCCATCCCTCACACTTATCTCACACTGGTTTGGTATCACACACACACCCATAGGTAGACCCCTAGTCAAGGGCAATGTATAGTTTTGTGTGCGATCGCTCTCCGCGATTATATCCGACAGTTTTGGTTACCGGTGTCTACCGTTGTACGATCTGGTTTAGATTTTGCTTAGATTTCACGAGAATACGTCAATCCTTCCCCTCCCATGCAGCACCTAGCCAGACGGCTGAGTTATAACAGCTATGGGTTAGCGAGAGGTTTCATGCTGATGGGCTGACAACTCTTTCCCTCCACCCCCTTCTCCCCTTTGCTCATAAGGGGAGAAGGGGAGCAAGAAAGGGAGAGGTGTTTTCGAAGCCCCTCTACCGTTCTGGGAGAGGGGTAGAGGGGTGAGAGTCTTCAAGTTTTGTCCGTCAATCAGGGTTTCATGTCACTCTTCAAGTATGCAGAGCAGGGATCCGTGAACTCTAGTTTCAGCAGCTAGTATTCCTTCCTCATGAACCTGCCTGTCGATCTGCTTGAGCAGATTAGCCCTGCTGTATTCAAGTCCTATGTTGAGGCAAATCAACTGATGATACCCGTGATTTTGGCTGGCGGAAAAGGTGAGCGCTTTTGGCCCCTGAGTCGGCGGCAGCGTCCCAAGCAGTTTCTCAGTTTAGATGGCAGTGGTCTTAGCCTTCTCCAGTCCACCGCTGAGCGCTTGTTGCCGCTGACCGACGGTTGGGATGGACTATGGGTGATTACGGCTGCCCATTTGGCCGACGGGGTGCGTCATCAGCTCCCCGATCTACCAGAGGCGAATCTCCTGGTGGAAGTTGAGGGACGGGATACGGCTCCAGCGGTAGCCTGGGCCACCATGGAAATTGCTAAACGCCATGGAGAAGATGCGATCGTAGGTTTCTTCCCCGCTGACCACTGGATTGGCGATCAGGCGGCTTTTCAAACCACGCTGAAAACCGCTGCTCAGGTAGCGCAAGACCATGGAGCGATCGCCACCCTGGGCATTAGTCCCACCTATGCTTCCACCGGCTATGGGTACATTGAGCAAGGCGACTCCCTGAGCACCTTGAATGGACTCACGGCCTACAGCGTCGATCGCTTCACCGAAAAACCAGACCGGGAAACCGCAGAGACGTTTCTAGCCAGCGGTCGTTTTAGCTGGAACAGCGGCATGTTTATTTTCCAAGCCGGGGTGACCTTGGCAGAACTGCACCACCACGCGCCAGAAATTATGGAACCGCTGAGCCAGTTTGGCCCATCCATCTATCCCCAAATTCCCAAAAAGAGCATTGACTATGCCTTGATGGAAAAAACGCAGCGGGCCTGCGTGATTCCGGCAGATTTTGGCTGGGATGACCTAGGAGACTGGAATGCCCTAGAGCGGCTGCTGAAAACCGAGGCGGCCAATGTGGAAGTGGGGCAGCATGTGGGACAAGATAGCCAGGGCTGCGTGT
>DATNRH010000493.1 GCA_036703605.1 Candidatus Obscuribacterales bacterium
ATATCTCTGAGTCTGATTGCCTCATTTGCGATGGTGTCGGCTGTCTGGTTGGCGCTATCGTCGATCCAAAGTCTGCTGGTGCTGAGCAGGGTTGTCGCCCGCTCCATCTTGGGCATGTCGCCCTGCAGCATCTTGCGCGGCTGGGTGATCTTGGTGTAATCCATCTTGCTCAGGTAGGATACAAGCCTGCCGACGCATTGGTTGGCCATCATTTCGAGCGTGAAGATCGCAACGGGCTTTTGAAGCTCTAGGACGTTTCCGGCAATCTGGAGCATGACAACGGACTTGCCCTGGCTTGGCTTGCCTCCGACTACCCAGAACTCACCATCCCTCATGCCCCCGCTGATCAGGTCGATGCACTCGATCCCGGTAGATAGCCCCGGCATCTCTCCTGACTTCATCCATTCCTCTTGACGCTGCACGAAGCTCTTGACGGCCTCTGCGCCGCTCTTGGACCGCTTAGGGCCTGTCACCGCGGCCTTGATCTTCTCAAGGGCGTCTGTGGCGCTCTGAATGGCCTCGTCGCTGTCCTCTGCCTCTCCCAGCTTGTAGGATGACATGACGGCAAGGCGGCGGGCATAGACCTCTCTAAGCTGTGCTATTGATTGCGTCCACGTGGCTCCAGGTGACGGGGCGTAGGTGTAGATGTCAGCCAGTGCCGACGCTCCCCCCATTCGGTCTAGGTGGCCGTCGATGTTCATCTGCTGGACGAAGTGGGCAAACTCTACCACGTCGCTGGATTTGACGTATTCGACCCACTGATCGAAAACGAGCGAGTGGCGGTGGAACATGGCTGACTCTAGGCCGTCGCCTAGCGCCATGCGGACAAAGCGGTCTGGTTCCTGAATCATCGCGCTCAGGATCGTCTTTTCAGCCATTGGCGCGTTTGGGAGTTCTTTGGATTGGTCTGTCATTTGGCTAAATTGTATTTGAACACAGCGATGCAAGGGATTCCTTCGTCACCCTTGATCTCGGCTGTTGGGCTTTAAAAGCCGCATGTAACCCGTTTCCTTAAATTCTTCGTAATACCATTCTGCTTCTGCTGGATTAACGAAAGCTGAATCAAAAACCCACGGGCCTAGGTCTTTGTTTTTGTTGCGGTGGCGGCACTCAATA
>DATNRH010000494.1 GCA_036703605.1 Candidatus Obscuribacterales bacterium
CCTTCTGAGTGATAATGACTTGCAGCTCCGCCTTGGCGCGGGTGCGTTGATAGCTGGCTCCCTCTTCCGTTGTGGCGTAGAGGGGCGGTAAGCGGTTGAGCGCATAGGCTGCTATATCGCCTAGGTCTAAGGTGCAGTCGCTGGTGGCTTCAATTTCTGCTACGCGAGCGATCGCCTCCGTGAGCACCAATTCTTCCATCACGTTAATAAACTGCTTGCGCGGCACCGCCACCACTTCCCCGGTGAGCAGCGCGCCCATTAAGCGATCGAGCGCCATGTATTCCTCAATTGAGAGTTCTGCCGCCGTATCACAGATGCGACCGACTTCTGCCTCCATGGCTGGGGTGAGGTAGCCATCTTGCAGGGCTTGATCGACAATTTTTTCAATGCTCATAATATCTCCAGGTTCCACAACAGTGCTATCGAACAAACGGCGAGCGATCGCACTCTTAGACGTCCGTGAACGGATACTAAACAATCTAAGGTCTTTGCCTTAGTGTGCCCCAGAATTAGGGAATTCCATGGGCTGATTTTTGAAGTCATTGTAAAGCGATGATCCGCTTCACCTACTCCACTCCATCCCGCCATGGTACGGGATCCACAGCCTGGCCGTGGACATAGAGTCCCCAATGTAGATGGGGCCCCGTCGAGATGCCAGTGCTGCCCACAGCACCGATCACCTGCCCTGCTTCCACGCGATCGCCCTCCTGCACATCAATACGGCTGAGGTGCAGAAAAATGCTGGCAACGCCCTGCCCGTGGTCTAGCCCAACGGTGTTGCCGTGGATTTCAAAACCATTGGCTTCATAGTCCACTAGGGCCACGATCCCCGCTGCCGGAGCCACCACCGGCGTGCCTGTGCCAGCGGCGTAGTCTACACCCCGATGATAGTAATCTTCGGCAAAGACACCGTTATAGTAACGGCGGATGCCGTAAATGGTCGTCACCGGCCCCGAGGTGGGGCGCAGGAATGAACCGCTCCACAGTTGCTCACCGCTCACCAGCGCCTTAAATTCATCCACTCGGTCAAATTCGTAGTCCGTCCCCAAATCATCTGAGCCAGAAATCCACAGGCTTTGGGTAGGAAAACTGCGATCGCGTACCCAAACAGCAAGGTTGCGCACCACGGTTTCGCCCGTCACCTGTACCACTACCCGGCCGGGATCATCCAAAGGAGTAGTGGGCAGCAGCGCCTGAAACTGGTTATTGCCTAGGGGAAAGGTGGGAAAGGTGCGATCGCCCATGGTGACCACCGGCGGCGGTTCGTCGGCAGACTCCGCTTGCACCAGAATGGTGAGGGTGTCGCCCAGTTGGGGGTTGGTGGGGCGAATCTCGACTTCTAGGGCCGCCGCCGTGCTGGCGAGACTCGTGCTAACCGTAAGACTAATGAGACTAGCCAGTAGCAGCCCGGTGCCTCGGGCAACCGTACTGATAGAGTCAGCAACACGAGCGGAAGACGTCATAAAAGATGGCATGGCAACGTAAGGTAGGGAACAATCCGTAGAACGGGGACGGACATGGAATGTACGGCAGGCGTCATTAGGATGACGAGGGCAGGCGATCGCCGCTCTGCAACGTTAGGTGAAGCGTAGTCAAACAAGGTTCGGACAAGCGTGAGGCAAGGTTATGCAGCTACTATTCATTCGCCATGGGCAGGCGACCGGAAACCAGGCAGGACGGATGATGGGCCATGGTCAGGATGGATTGTCAGAGCTGGGACAGCGGCAGGTACGGGCGTTGGGACGACGGTTGATGGCAGAGTCCTATCGTCCTGCGGCCATCTACAGTAGCCCACTGGAGCGGGCTAAACAAACGGCGATCGCCCTTGCTGACATGGTCGATCCATCTCCCCAGCCCATTCTCTATCGGGATGCCCTTTGTGAGTTTCAAAACGGTATTTTTCAAGGGTTAACGTGGGTAGAAGCACAGCAGCAGTATCCTGACCTATGCCGCCGTCTGGAGACATCCCTGGCCTGGCAGCCGATCCCCGGTGCCGAAACGCTTCAGTCCGGTCGCGATCGCGCCGCCCAATTTATGCAAGAAATCTTACACCATCATAGCGAGGGCGATCGCCTCTGCATCGTCACCCACCATTGGATCTTGCAGCAGTTGATCTCGGTATTGCTGGGCAGCGATCGCACCTGGGGGTTTGCGGCGGACTATACGGCGCGATTTGAGTTTCACGTGGCCACTGAGTTTTGGTCTTGTCGGGATCAAAATCGTTGGAATAGCGACCTGTGGAGGATCGTACGGTTTGGCGATCGCCAGCATTTAGCCGACCTTGATCCCCATTAATACAGCCAGGTGACCACCATATCCCCTGGGGAAAACAGCAGCATCCAAATCGGCAGAGTTAACAATAGCCCCACACTGCCCACAGCTAGACAGGTGACCGTTAGCTGGCGATCCAGATCATAGGCTTCCGCAATTACCAAGGTGGCAAAGGCCGGGGGCATAGCCAATTGCAGCACCACTGCAAAGTGGGGCAGTCCCGTGAGACCGAGCGATCGCAGGGCTAGTCCAAAAATGAGCGGAATCATCAGCATTTTGATAAACAGAGTGACCACCGCCTGATTGAGATTCAACCGGAGATCGAGCTGGCTCAGCCGCATTCCCAGCAGCAGCAGCGCTAGCACCAGCATCAGCCAAGCGCCGCCCAGCAATCCCTGCTCTACCCAAGGATGGAACTGCACTGAACGGCAGAGCATTCCTAGGGAAAAGGCCCAGAGCGCCGGATTGCGCACAAAGGCCTGGGCCATTGTCCACCGTCCCTGCTGGCCCAAGCCAAACCGTGCCCCTAGCAGAACGCCAATGCAGTAAGCGCCTAGGGTACTGCCCAGGGTGTCGTAGAAAATGGCCCAGCCGAAGTACTGAGGGCCCACTAGGGCTAGGGCGACGGGATAGCCAAGATACCCCGTATTGCCCACCATGGCGGCGAGGAGAAAACTGCCCTTGGCAGGATCATTCTGGGGCACAAAGCTGCGATCGCTCCCTCGCCGCGTTTGCACCACAATCCACAGCCAGGCCAGCCCCGCCCCACAGGCCAGCGCCACCCAAGCCACCACCGGCGCAATCCACACCGATCCCGATAGATCGGCCTGGCGCAGAAATCCAAAAATGCTCAAGGGTACCCCAAACCAAAACAGGCCCTTACCGAGGGCATGGGGAATCGCCTTAGGGAGCGATCGCCCCAGCACCATACCAAAGCCAACCCATGCCACTAATGGAATGTAGAGCTTTGCTAAATTTGTAACCAATTCAGACATAGGATTCACGGGCGTGGGGATAAGGGTGAGTCTTGGGGCGGCCCATGACTCATACCACTATTGCTAGGTATTACCAGATAGTATTGAGAAGCGCGCCTCTCCATCACCGAGGCTAGGATGAATCATCCCGGCAGGCGGTGGTGTCGGGCACATTGCAAAATTGTAGATGCCCGCCTATTCTGGTCAGGGCAGGGAGCCGTGTTTATAGATCATGCAAAGATGAGGTCGGTGGACAAGGTGAGTCCTTCAGAACAACCATCGAAACAGCCCAAGCTTGTCATTCACGATGACATTCCTGTTGCTCAACGGGATGAAAACCCTCGGACCAACTCTAGCAGGCGGTTCTCGTCCCCTGGTGGGCTGTTTAATAAAGAATTTTGGATCCTGGGTGGAGCAGCCATGGCGATCGCCATCCTGGCTGGGGGATTTGTCGCTTGGGGCACCGCGCCAGTTGAACCACCGTCCGCCGCCGTGCCCGCTGTGGTTACCCCGGAGATTTCCCTAGAGATCCCAGAGGAGCTAACCGAGCCCCTGCCCGTGCCGGAGGGGGGCGTTCCCGACGATACGCTGCTCGGGCATATTCCCTACGAGGAAGCCCCGGCCGATAGCCTTGCGCCCATTGTGGCAGATGGCAGTATTTTGATGCGGCAGGCGGCGGCGGCGCAGTTTATGGCCATGGCCGATGCCGCTGCTGCCGAGGGCATTCTGCTGGAGCCTACCTCTGGTTTTCGTTCCATTGAGGATCAAGAGTATCTGTTCTTCGAGGTGAAGGCAGAACGGGGGCAGATTGCCACCACCCGCGCTGAGGTTAGTGCTCCGCCAGGCTATAGCGAACATCACACGGGCTATGCCGTCGATATTTTGGATGGCTCGCGATCGGATATTGGCCTGGTAGAAGCCTTTGAAACCACCGACGCTTTTCGCTGGCTACAGGAGAATGCTGCTTTCTACAGCTTTGAGCTTTCCTTTCCCCGCGATAATCCCCAAGGCATTAGCTACGAACCTTGGCACTGGCGCTTCGTGGGCGATCGCCATAGCCTAGAAACCTTCTACCGCGCCACTAGTCTCACGACATCAGAAGCCAGCCCAGAAGCCAGACCAGAAACCAGCTCACCGCCCCCTGCTACTCCCTGATCAGTCCTATCGCCTGCGTTCCCAGGATGAAAAATCTGTGTCAGGATGCAAAGGTGACTGCTTGGCTCTGGTTGACTGACAAACCTGGAAGACCCTCACCCCAAACCCCTCTCCCAGGGCGGTAGAGGGGCTTTGAGCGCACCTACACCTCGCTTCTTTCTCCCGTTGTGGAACTGAGAGATGCGGGAAAAGATATGTCAGCTAATCAGCAGTTTGGACAAGGCTTAGGAGGACAACGCGTGAGTAACACCACATTAAACATCGTCGCGATCGCCATCTTTTCCATCGTCATGGCTAGCCTGCTTGGGCCCTTAATCCAGCTTTCCCCAGCTGTGCCAGCGATCGCTGTTGCCGCCATGCTGTGCCTGTTCACCGCCGACATTTTTGCTTGGGGTGGGCGCATGGGCAATCTGATTGTGGAGGGCTTTGCCCAGTTCTCCGCTGAACATCGCGATCGCATTGTGCATCACGAAGCAGGACATTTCCTGGTCGCCCACGTCCTCGGCATCTCGGTCACCGGCTACACCTTGAATGCCTGGGATTCGTTCCGCCAAGGACAGCCCGGTCGTGGTGGCGTGCGCTTTGACGACCAACCCCTGCAGGCGGCGCTGCAAACCAATCAACTACCCGTGCAGTTCCTCGATCGCTACTGCACCGTTTGGATGGCGGGGGCAGCGGCAGAGCGGTTGATCTACGGCGATGTCCAAGGCGGAGCCGATGATCAAGACAACTTCCGCATCCTCTGGGCCCAACTACGCCGTCCCACGAACGAAGGCGACATCAAACTCCGCTGGTCTGCTCTGCGAGCCCGCACGCTGCTGGAAACCCACCGTACTGCCTACGATGCCCTTGTTGCCGCCATGGGTCAAGGCGCTAGCGTAGAGGACTGCCGCCAGATCCTTGACGCAGCCATTGATGAAACCGAGGCGATCGCTGCCTAGCACCGCAAGGCAGAAGAACGAAGAACGAAGATAGAAGAACGAAAAGGAATTTCGGGAAAAACAAGCTTTCCTGCCTCAGCCCATAGGCGGGTTACGTCCGCCTCAGCGTACGAGTTGATTCCCTTGGGTTACGCTGACGTTAATCCAAGCTAGTAGAGAGGGTGATTGCAGGAGTTTTGTCTGTCCATCAGCCCAGTCTGACTCTGTCGAAGTGCTCATCCAAGCGGCCCGCGCCGCTGACCCGATGCGATCGCCCCAACCCCTCACGCCTATCCCCCATCGCCTTATACTTAACAGGGAAGACCCAGCGCAACGACCGGACAGGATTTCGAAGCGATCAAAGCGATCGCCCCGGATGACCATGACCTCCTCGTTGCCGGGCATTGATTGTTCATGAACCAGAGAGCCGCTACGCCGCCATGCTGAGAGCCGGAATCGTGGGCCTGCCTAACGTAGGCAAATCCACCCTATTTAACGCTGTTGTTGCCAATGCCAAGGCGCAAGCTGCCAACTTTCCCTTTTGCACCATCGAACCTAACGTAGGCGTGGTGGCGGTGCCCGATGAGCGCCTGAATGCCCTCGCCCAAATTTCTAGTTCCGCCGACATTGTGCCCACCCGCATGGAATTTGTGGACATTGCCGGGTTGGTCAAGGGCGCTAGCCAAGGTGAAGGCCTGGGCAATCAGTTTCTCTCCAACATCCGCGAAGTTGATGCCATTGTGCATGTGGTGCGCTGCTTCGAAAACGACGACATCATCCACGTTTCCGGCTCCATCGATCCCCTGCGCGACATTGAGGTGATCAACCTAGAGCTGGCCCTAGCCGATCTATCCCAGCTTGAGAAACGGGCCGATCGCGTTCGTAAGCAGGCCCGATCGAGTAAAGAGGCTCAAGCCGAACTCGCTGTTTTAGAACGCATTCTAGCGGTGCTGAATGAAGGCAAGCCCGCCCGCCTCGTCGAGCTCACCGAGGAAGAAGAGGTGTGGATTAAGTCCTTGGGGCTGCTGACCCGCAAGCCGATTATCTACGCCGCCAACGTATCTGAGGATGATCTGGCGACCGGGAATGCATGGGTGGAGCAAGTGAGAGCGATCGCTGCCCAGGAAAATGCCCAGGTTGTGGTGATTTCCGCCCAAGTCGAGTCAGAGTTGGTGGACATTCCCCCCGAGGATCAGGCCGACTTCCTAGAAGCACTGGGGGTGAAGGAAGGTGGGCTCAAGTCCCTGATTCGCGCTACCTATACACTGCTGGGGCTACGCACCTACTTCACCACTGGCCCTAAGGAGACTCGTGCCTGGACAATCTTGGCAGGCATGTTAGCGCCCCAAGCCGCCGGCGTGATTCACTCCGACTTTGAGCGCGGCTTCATTCGCGCTGAGACCATCGCCTACGACGACTTGGTGACCCATGGCTCCATGGGTGCAGCTAAGGATAAGGGGCTGGTGCGCAGTGAGGGCAAGGAGTATGTGGTCAAGGAAGGAGACGTGCTGCTCTTCCGGTTCAACGTCTAGCCGCTGGAGCTAGTTCGCTGTGGTAGTCTATGGAATTGCTGCGGTCTATTGATTTTTACCTATGTCGGATACGCTTGCGTCCACCTACGCCATCGATTTTGGTACCAGCAACACCGTCATAGCCCGCTGGAATCCTGCCACCCAACAGGCTGAGACAGTGAAGCTGCCTGCCCTGTCCCAGGTTTTGCCTAATAATCCGCCGGTGATTCCCAGCTTGGTCTATGTGGAAGATGCCCGTTCGCCCAAGATTCTACTGGGGCAAACGGTGCGCGATCGCGGCTTAGACATCGCTCAAGACAGCCGCTTTTTCCGCAACTTTAAGCGAGGCATTGGCGCAGGAACCGGCTTTTTGCCCGAGCTAGACGGCTGCCCGGTCACCCTAGAGCAGGTGGGGCAATGGTATCTGCAGCACCTGATCCGCCAACTGCAAGACCAGGATCCTAGCCTGCGATCGCTGACGGTGACTGTACCTGTGGATAGTTTTGAGTCCTACCGTCATTGGCTAGGGCAGGTGTGCCAAACGGTTGACCTAGAGCAGGTGCGGCTGCTGGATGAACCGACGGCGGCAGCTTTGGGCTATGGGTTGGGCGATCGCTCCACGATGTTGGTGATCGACGCGGGCGGCGGCACCTTGGATCTGGCTGTGGTGAAGCTGGAAACACCGCAAACGGGCGATCGCAAGCCCCTGGGCTTTTTGCTGAAATGGGGCAGTAAAAATCTAGCGGAGACTTCCAGTCAGCGTCCCCAACTGGCGAAGGTTCTGGCGAAATCAGGCCAAAATCTGGGCGGTGCCGATATTGACGACTGGCTGGCCGCCCACTTTGCCGAAACCCAAGGGCTACCCATCTCCTCCCTGACCCTACGCCTAGTGGAACGGTTAAAAATCCAGCTTTCTAGCCAAGAGCAGGCCAGCGAAGTTTATTTCAACGATGAAACCCTCGAAAGCTACGAACTAAACCTCGATCGCGATCGCTTTCGGCAGATTCTAGAGCAGCATCACTTCTTTGAACGCTTGGACGACGCCCTCAACCAAGTGCTGCGCCAGGCCCGCCGCCAGGGACTGGAACCCGGCGACATTGACGCGGTGCTGCTCGTCGGCGGCACGGCCCGCATCCCCGCCCTGCGCAACTGGGTGATCGATCAGTTTTCTGTCGAGAAGGTTCAGAGCGATCGCCCCTTTGAAGCGATCGCCCACGGTGCCCTACAGCTTAGCCAAGGGTTGGAGGTCAAGGATTTTCTGTACCACAGCTACGGCATTCGCTATTGGGATCGACGCACCAATGCCCATGGCTGGCATCCCCTCATTTCCCAGGGGCAACCCTATCCCATGCCCGTGCCGGTGGAACTGCTGCTGGGAGCCTCCCAAGACAACCAGCCCAGCATTGAACTGGTGATTGGCGAACTGGGCAATGAAACCAGCCGCACCGAGGTCTTTTTCGACGGCGATCGCTTGGTCACCCGCCAAACCTCCGGCAACCAGCCCATGGTGCAGGCGTTGAACGATACGGCGCAGGCCCGGCGCTTAGCTAACCTCGATCCGCCTGGCTATCCCGGCAGTGATCGCATTCGCCTGCTGTTCCAAGTGGATGGCGATCGCCAACTGCGGGTCACAGTGGAAGATTTACTGACCAACAAAATTCTGATCAACAACCGCGCCGTCGTTCAACTCAGCTAGGGGGATAAACTCATCCCCCCAAATGGAAACCCGTCGTCGATAATAGAAAACACAATGTTTTGGTGTGAGGGGCTTGTTTGGTGAAACCCTGGTTGAAATGGACCGCAGTATCAGCTTTCGTCGCTTTAGTTGTCGCGGGCGGAGTGCTCATCTATCGGCGAGGCGAAGCTCCTCCCGAAACCTCCGACGCACCGCAACAGGAAATTGACGATCGCTTTATTCTCAACAACGTCACCCTAGACCAAGCCAATGAGAACGGGGAAACGGTGTGGAGTATACAGGCCACCCGCGCCATCTACAGCCCCGATCAACAAACCGCCGAAGTAGAAAATCCTAAAGGCGAACTTTTCCAAGACGGGGAAGCCATTTATCGAGTCGAGGGCGATCGCGGCGTGGTGCAGCGCGATGGTCGGCGGATTACCCTGCGCGGCGATATCACAGCGACAGATCTACGCACCGGTGCTGAAATGACCGGCGGTGAGCTGGTGTGGGTGCCCGCAGACGAGACCATGACCATCCGCAATGGGCTCACCGGCACCCATCCTGACCTGACGGTTGCAGCCGAGCAGGGTCAGCTTTTTAGCCGCGATCAACGGGTTGATCTAACCGGAAATGTAACCATTGAGGGCCGCGATCCCCGGGTGAAACTCACTGGCGAGAGCCTAGAGTGGCAGATGGAAGAACAGATTGTGTCCAGCAATCGCCCCGTTGAAATCCAGCGTTTACAGGGGCAAGGCGAACGAACTCGCGTCACCGATCAGGCCTCTAGCAATCGAGCAGAATATCGCCTAGCTGAGCAACGGCTGTCCATGAATGGCGATGTGCGCATGGCAATGCGAGAACCGATGATGAATCTAGCCACCGAGTCCCTAATTTGGGAGATTGAGAATCAACAGGTGACCATGAATCAACCGCTGAATGCCAATTTACGCAACGGTCAGGTGCTGCTTCAGGGCGATCGCGGCAACATGGATCTAGCCCAAGAAGTCTTTGACCTACGCGGCAGTGCCCAAGCCACCACCCGCCGCAATCAGTCTCGTCTACGGGGCGATCGCATCGTTTGGGATAATGCTACCCAAGAAGTAGAAGCGATCGGCAATGTGTTGTACACCCAAGTCGATCCGGAGATGAGCAGCCGTGCGCCTCGTCTAGTCGGCACCTTGGAGGACCAAATCTTCGTCATGAGCGGCGGCCGGGTGGTGACGGAGTTTATTCCGGGGGAGCAATAGGTACTCAGGATAGTGCCGATGGGTACTCGCTGGACGAGGTGCCGAGGACACAGGGTGATCATCTCAATCCGTCTCACTTAAGGGACGGATTGAGATGATCAAATCCTGATGAGAAAAGGGTTGAGCGACGTCGAAACCCGGTGACGCAGCTTCATTTCATGAAGTTCACCTACGTATCAGTAACACCGCGCACAGTTGCGCTCTCAGAATCTGAGGTTATAATGAGGGTCAATAGAAAAACCTTGATGAAACCTAGTGGACCTGCTCTACTAGGTTTTTAACTGCCCATTACCCATCTGTCCTGGATTTACAGTATGGGTGAGTAAGGGTGAGATGAAGATAAAGGTGAATTTAGCCCAAACGGTCGTGTCTCTATCGTAGGTTGCTGTTAGGCGCAGCCGTAACGCACCATCTCGCAACGCTTTGATGCGTTACGCTATCCTTGCCGATTGCCAAGCCACCCTAGATCTACAGCATGGGCAAGTATGGGTGAGATTGAGATAACGTGTTGGGTTCTAAGCCTTTTGAATGGGGCTGTATTGCTCTGCTAAGGTAATACCACAGAGATCAATGAACTGCAGCCACATCTCTTTAACCTCTGGCGTACAGTCTTCAAAATAAATAGACTCAAACCAGTTGAGTAAGTCTGCATCCAGCCGCTTCAAATGTTGCGTAATCAGCCAGAATAATTTCACCGTGTTCATGGGATCTTTCTGTTTCTCCATCATCTTCGAGAGATAGCGCACCCGCTCTGCATCCCGAGTCTGAATCACCTGCACCAGCTTTGTACTAACTTCACTAACCTTGTCTTTCATACTTGGTTCCCCATGGCATCTTAGAATGCAAGTTGCCTAGCTTGAGCTAGATCTACTCCTCTCTTCTGGGATGGGACAACAATTCAGGATTTTGCTCCAACTTCGATCTCCAGCATTTCTGCCTATTTAGATGCACCCTGTCTCTGCGATCGCTCTCCCCTATGCCGCTGTCCTCTGATACTCTCCATACCCTCCAGCCCCAGCTCACTGCCGATGGTTCCTTTACGTTCCTCTCCAACGATTTTGGGGAAGCTTTCCACAGTCACCATGGAGCCCGGCAGGAAGCCGAGCAAAAGTTCGTGGTACCCACCCGACTAACAGATTTAGCCCGCCGACCAGCGCTGAAGCTGCTGGATATTTGCTACGGTCTGGGATACAACACCGCTGCGGCCCTGGCAACTATTTGGGCCGTAAATCCTCAATGCCAGGTGCAGTGGTATGGCTTGGAACTCAACGCAGCCGTTCCCCAGGCGGCGATCGCCCATGATCTGCTGCAAGCCTGGCCTGCTTCTATTGCTACCCAACTGGCCCAACTGGCTGAAGAGCAAACCGTTCAAAGCGATCGCTTCACGGCCCACCTGCTGCTCGGCGATGCCCGTCAGCAGATTCAGCAGGTCTACGCGACGGGCTTTCGCGCCGATGCCATGTTTCTCGATCCTTTCTCCCCGCCTCGCTGCCCGCAGCTTTGGACGGTGGAATTCCTCGCCTGGGTGGCCCGCTGCCTGGCTCCTGCAGGACGTCTCGCCACCTATTCCTGCTCTGCTGCGGTACGCACGGCGCTCCTGCAGGCAGGGCTACACCTAGGCTCTAGTCCTGCGGTGGGACGGCGATCGCCCGGTAGCCTTGCCAGCTTTTCTCCTCAGGATCTACCGCCCCTGTCCCGTCAAGAACAGGAACATCTCCAGACCCGCGCCAGTATTCCCTACCGCGATCCAACCCTCACCGATAGTGCCGCCGTCATTCTTGCCCGCCGCCAGCAGGAACAGGCCACCTCGCCCCTAGAGCCTACCTCGCGATGGAAAGCCCGTTGGGCAACCCCATCCACCTACAGCAGCATCGACAAAATCTTGTAAATCAGTCGGAAGATCAATGCAACGGCGATCGCCACCAGACCCAAGAATCCGGCCAATACCAGCACCGCCACAATGGGATTGCCAAAATTCACCAAAATTGGCAGGCTCCGCAGGGGCGAGGCAACCACGATAATAGCGAAGGAGATGACGGCAATAATCGCCAAGTCAAACTTTTCAATGACGCGGCGCATCTGAGCCAGGATCAGCACGACGACCAACACAACCCAAAATCCCGCACTCACCAAGGTGGTGCCCGCCAAACTCAAGAGGGCGATCGCCAGCAAGCCTCCCTCAAACCCTGTAAACGCCGCCCCGGAGAGCAGTTCTAAAGTGGAGATAGATGAGGAGGATGAGGGTGTCGCGATCGGGGCCGCCTTCGCCGGTTGTATAGGTACTGGCGCTGGGGTCGCTTGGGGGGGAGCCGTTGCGGATGGGGGCACCGTGATCGCTTGCGGTCTGGAGGCGGCTGGCGCTGCTGGGGCAGGGCTTGGGGCTGGGGCAGGACTCGGCGCATTCCCCTTGCCTTGGGCGAGCGCTTCTAGGGTTTCCTGGGCTGATGCAAAGCGATCGCTGGCAGAGGCCTTGAGCATCTTGTCGAGCACCGCCCCGATGCGCTGATGCACGCTGACAAAGGAATGCCACTTCCAGGTATTGCTGTAGGCATCGTAGAGTTCACTGGGCTGTTTGCCGGTGAGTAGGGTGATGCAGGTGACCCCCAAGGCGTAGAGATCGGTAGCTGGATACACGACGTTGCCGGCCATTTGCTCTGGTGGCGCAAACCCCATGGAGTAGATGCCGGTGGAGGACTGGGCCCCTTGCCCTCCCGCTGCACCTGAGGCAACCTGTTTAACCGCGCCGAAGTCTAGCAGGAAGAGCTTGCCGGAGCGATCGCGCATGATGTTCGACGGCTTAATGTCTCGGTGGATG
The DNA here is from genome assembly GCA_036703605.1 of Candidatus Obscuribacterales bacterium. NCBI lineage: Bacteria > Bacillati > Candidatus Melainabacteria > Candidatus Obscuribacterales > Candidatus Obscuribacterales bacterium. Next base: position 12,572 of record DATNRH010000494.1, read on the forward strand.
GAGCCATTTTCATGGACAAACTTCAGCACCTTGAGGATTTCCACCAGCACCTCTAGCACCTCAGATTGAGTAAAGGTGCCTTTTTGGGCTAGCTCTTCCTCTAAATTTTTGCCATCAATAAATTCTTGCACCAGGTAGAAAAACTGCTCGGTTTTGCCAGGGCTTTTCCCCGGCACCGATAGCTCAAAAAAGGCCAGCAGATTAGGAATTTGGGGATGGCGGTTGCCCAACTGCTCCAGCACCTCCGCTTCCCGCTCAAACAGCTCCTGAGCAATTTTGAGCTGCTTAGGGCTCAAATCCCCAGCGGGCTGGAATTGCTTGACCACACATTGCCGCATGGCAGGGGTGTAGCGATCGATGGCCAGGAACGCTGCCCCAAACCCTCCTTTACCGAGGAGGCGCGTCGTGAGGTAGCGACCCACTAGAATTTGGGGCATCCCGCAGGTTGTGCAAAACTTTTGCTGCACTGTCTTCAGGGTCGTGGTATCCAGATCTGCGAAGACGTTGGTTGGGCGTGCGCAGTTTGGACGAGTGCAGTAGGTTTCCATGGGTGCTTAGGGATTAGGTTCCGCCAGACGGAGATGGGGTGGTCTCTAGGGAGGAGTCTAGGGTGTCATCATCAGCAAGGGGGGCGATCGCCTCATCCGCCGGTTTGGGCTTGTGGGTCGCAAATTGGGGCAGAATCTCCTGGCTAAAGGCCTCCGCTGCTTTCGATCGATAGCGATTGGGATTCACAATCACCGATAGGGTGCGATTGACCACCACATCCTCAATACGGGCCCGGTGCAGCACCCCCATTTGCAGCTCTTTTTCAATGGCTGAAATAGACACAAAGGCTGCACCCAACCCAGACTGTACCGCATTCTTAATGGCTTCAATTGAGTTTAACTCCATCTCAATTTTAAGGCGGCGCGTTTCAATACCACAGCGGGTCAGCACCTGATCAATCACCTTGCGAATGGTGGATTGAGAATCGAGGGTAATGAACTGAAGCTTATACAGGTCTTCCTTTTGCACGATGCCAATCCGGGCTAGGGGATGAAAAACCGGCAAAATCAATGCGAGTTCGTCCTCGGCATAGGGAATAATTTCTAAAGAGTCCTGTAGTTCAGGAGGAACTTCACCACCAATAATCGCTAAGTCAATTTGGCCATTAGCCACACTCCAAGCCGTACGGCGGGTGGAATGCACATGAAGCTGAACTGCCACATCAGGATAGCGCTGCCGAAAAAGCCCAATCATCCGAGGGAGCAAATAGGTGCCCGTGGTCTGGCTTGCACCTACAATCAATGTGCCGCCTTGTAAATTTTGTAAATCTTCAATAGCGCGGCAGGTTTCCTGGCAAAGAGAGAGGATACGATCGCCGTAGCTGAGCAATAAATGGCCCGCTTCGGTGAGCTGGGCACGCCGTCCTCCTCGATCGAACAGAGGAACATCAAGTTGGCGTTCAAGGTTCTGGACTTGTAAGCTGACAGCGGGTTGAGAGACATACAGGCTATCCGCAGCCCGTTTGAAGCTCCCCTCCGCAGCGATCGCCTTCAGAATTCGCAATTGATCCAGAGTAAACGGAAGATCAGACATGACGGTTGCATCTAAAACTCAGAAAAAACCGGAGACCAAACATCAGCAGACGAAGACGTGTATAGACTGAACTACGGAGCATCATAGTGAACGGTGGGATCGCAGGTCGATATGATCTTCACAATTAGACATTCGGGGCAAACCTTGAGCCATGTCTTCACGATCGCTACGGTAGTATGTATCGACATCCAGTATCGAATCACCTAGAGTTAGCTTCTTTATGCAGCGGGAAGTTGTTCAGGACTTTCTGAATTTACCAGGAATTGAGGGCGTGGCCCTAGTGGACGGTCGCTCCCGCCCCTATTTTTGTGGTGTCGATCAAACCCTCAATTTTCAACAAAAGGAAGCCCTAGCCCAAGGAATTCAACAGGTTGTTGAGACGACCCCCCCTGATTTCGAGTTTTTCGAATTTCAGTTTACGGGACATCAAGTCTACATATACAAATTAGACCATGGTGTGATCCTACTGGTCTTAACGAGCGATC
>DATNRH010000495.1 GCA_036703605.1 Candidatus Obscuribacterales bacterium
GATTTCTGCCATTGCGCTGTGAGGGCGATCGCCGCACTGGCAGTGACTGTTTCTGATTTACAGATGTTTATGCAGCTTATCAATAGTTAGGGGCCTCGCAATAAAAATCGTCGTGGCACTGCCTAACTGACCACTTTATGCTCTAACCCCGGTTTTGAAGGGCTAGAGTGCCGCGAATTTCGCTAAGAGTAGTCCAACGAAATAATTATCCGTTAGCTTTAAGTAGACCTGTTTTGCCAACGGACTGATGAGTGTTGAATCCTCCTCTCTAAAGCTAACCGATCACCTAAAAGCGTTATTCAAAGACACTGCGACCCGACTGAAAGGGACTGAGCGACGACAATTTATGGCTCAAGTGGTGCAGTCGCTAGGACACGGCGGAGCCACCCAAGCCGAACGCGAGTTGGGCTGGAATCGAGGCACAATCCGCAAAGGGCAGTACGAACTAGAGCATGGAGCGATCCGGGATGCGTTTGACCAACGGGGACGGAAGCCGATAGAAGCCCACCTGCCGCAATTGCTGAGCGACATTCGGGCCATTGCCGAGCCTCACACGCAGGCTGACCCGACGCTACAAAGTCAGCGGTTGTACACCCGCTTGAGTGCTGCCGAGGTGCGCCGTCAGTTGATCCGTCAATGTGGCTATGATGAGGCGGAGTTGCCCTGCGAAGAGGTGATTCGCCAACGGCTAAATCAGTTGGGCTATCGGCTCAAACGGGTGGCTAAAACGAAACCGCAAAAGGTGATTCCTGAAACCGAGGCAATTTTGGGGGAAGTGAATCGGGTGAACCAGGCTGCTGATGCCGATGAGCACACCCTGCGCCTCTCCATTGATGCCAAAGCGACGGTCAAGGTCGGGGACTACGACCGAGGGGGAAAAAAATCGGGTGAGCATTCAAGCGGCTGACCATGATTTCAAACCAGAGGCCTCCGTCACCCCGTTTGGCATCTTTCTGCCGCAATACAACCAGCTTGCCTTCACGATGGTGACCTCAAAACTCACCGCCGACTGCATTGTCGACCAGTTAGAGGCGTGGTGGCAGCAGGTTAAAGCTCATTTTCCCCAGATTCGACGCTGGGTGATTAACGCCGATAATGGCCCAGAGAATCATTCTCGACGCACCCAATTTATGCAGCGGTTAGTGGCCTTCGCCCACCGGGAGCACCTCACGATTCAGTTGGCCTACTACCCGCCTTATCACAGCAAATACAATCCTGTTGAGCGCACCTTTGGGTGGTTGGAACAGCATTGGCGAGGGTGCCTTCTCGACTCAGTCGATACCGTTGTGCGGTTCGCTGAATCGTTGACTTTCAAGGGCAACCATCCCACCGTTAGCCTGGTGACCCAGACCTATGAAACGGGAGTGAAGCTGACTCAAAGCGCGATGGCAGAGCTAGAAAAGCAGTTCCGGCGCTTACCTGGATTGGACAAATGGTTCGTTGAAATCGCTCCTCGGCCCA
>DATNRH010000496.1 GCA_036703605.1 Candidatus Obscuribacterales bacterium
TTAGCATAGTGCCTTTACCGGCAAGGTTGAGACTTTTCAATCGCTGGGGAATGCGCTTAGCCAAGGCCACACCACCCTCATCTCCAATGGGGTTGAGCCGGAGATCGATCTCCTCCAGGGTCTCAGGCAACCCTGCAGCAACAAGGGCCTCAATACTAGCTGACAATAGTGAACAATCTGCGAGTGTGAGACCATGCTTACTATTTATCCTTAGAGTGGTGAGTTGGTGAGGTAGCTGGGCAGCAAACACTTCAGGGCTGAAAGCATTGCCCCACCAGAATTGCAACACCCGCAATGCAGGGGGCAGCCTGCTCAGCAAGGCAGCTGTGCACTCTGCGCTAAGCAGGGCCTCCCCTAAACAGCTCAGTAGGCTACCACAGCTTACTTCTAACCTCAAGCCTCTCCAAGCTAGGCGGCAACGCTGCCATCAACTCATCTACCTCCTCCACTGTCGGGTTCCATTGGTGAGCAATTATATATTCCAGGGTAGCTGGGGTGATCTCATCAATACTGTATGCTACCTAGCCCTTCAGAAATTGAGCTACATACAGGAGGTCTCTCTTTTTGAGGTTCCTCAACCGCAATCGGACGAGATCGTTCATTTCCTTCCTCTTCCTTCACTTTCGAATTCTTCGCCCCCATCGGTTCGCCTTTTTTCTCTGAAATTAGATATAGCGAAAGGACCCTCCTCCCATATTGACAGGGGTTCTCCGGCTGGGAGGAGGAGGTAGTAAAAGGCGATTCGAATTACCGCAAATATTGCAATGAAAGGGAACTTACCGTACAAGCTCAGCAAAAGATGATAGCACAAAAATAAAATAAAATAAAATTAGCCTCGGCGGGAACGGCCCTAGGGAGACGCAAGAGCCAGCAACGGTACTCGGAGGGAGATTAAGGCTTTCAAATGCGCCTTGCCCACGGCACAAGTATGATGAAGTCAAGAAAGGGGTCAACAAGGAGTAGGAAATGCTTAACCAACTAAGGGTCAAGAAAATGTGGCTCCCCTCTGGACTACGCCGTCGCCATCGCCATCATCCGATGACGTAATCAAGCATGGAGGTGGGGGCTTAGAGACAGACTTTCAATGCTTGAGGGGTGTTTATCATAATGAGATTGTAGAACGGGATTGGATATGGGTTCTGGCTCCCCTTCATCTTATACCTAGCCAGGGCTAAAGGCACATCTTGCAAGGGGGAGGGAAGGGGGGGGGGGGGCTAGGCGGTGAAGAGGGACTGGACCATGTCGGCCTTGTAGTCCAGCTGAGCCTCGCGCAGCTTGGCCACAAAGGCAGCCCACGTCACTGCCCTGCCAGGGTTAGGGTGTACATGTGGTAGGGTTAGCATGCTTGATTACGTCATTGGACAAGATGGAAGCGTAGCTCGGCGAGTCGTTCCTGAGTCATATTTTCTTGAACCTCAAACATTTAAGCAGTTCCTGCTCCTTGTTCATTACCTTTCCTTGCTTCATCCTTGTGCCGTGGGAAGCCATCGACAACATATCGTCAATCTCGAAGTACCGTCGTTGGCTCTTGCGTCTCTATCACTGTGGAGAATATATATTTCATTTTTTGTGTGACCATAATTTGCTGGAACTCGTAACGGTAAGTTCCAATTCGATGCCTTTTACACTCTCCCCGGCCCCGAAGTTGATCAAGCCGACCAAGGTGTCGTTTTTTGGTCTTCTTTAAGCTGTTTGGATGAGTCATAGGTTGCTAGGCCCTCTAGTAGCCGACTTTGGTGATCATAATGGCGATCTTGCCATTATTCTTCACAAGTTCGACGTCGACGACCCCACCCGCCTTTTTTTGCCCGCTGTGGCTTTTTTTGAGCCTCAAACCAGCCGTCCCTTCACCGTTGTCAGGTGACGGTGTCGATTC
>DATNRH010000497.1 GCA_036703605.1 Candidatus Obscuribacterales bacterium
AAGTAGCCCCATCGAATGCAAAGCGATCGCCTTTATCCTGCTGATCACGTTGTGTAAGCTCAGTGACGATCGTTCATGGTTTGTGGGATGCGTGAGCGATCGCATTCGATCTCAAATCTAGGAGAAGGGTGGAGATGACACAGCCCATGCTGTCCAACCCTCCGACATCCATGCTGTCCAAACACCATAGGTGACGCAGCGGTAGGTCATAGAACCCTAGCGATCAGGCTATGACCTACCCGTGGAGAAGTCCACATCGAACATCCCTATCGTCAAGGTCTAAGGTTGACGTCATGGTGCAGACCTCAGATCCACGGGTGCTAAACATACGTGAGGCTATTCTAGGCTGGAGCTAGATGAGGCTTAAGATTCTTTGATGAACATCGATCCTATGGTTTTTAATGGGTTTGGTTTGACTTTAGTTTAAGTAGCTCCGATTCACATGCCTTAGAATGCGATCGCATCGTTGTCTAAGACGCGTAGCTACCATTGGCATTGATGAACAATTCATGAGTAGACAACCACTGCTTTCACGTTTGTTGGACAAGATTCCATCCACTTTCTGGATAATGCCTACCACCCTGCAAAGCTGGGGGCTGCTGGGAGGATTAATAGGCTTGGGCTTATTGGGCAACATTTTTAAGTTTCAGCTCTTTTTTGGAGTTGATTTTCTCTTTGGTAGTATTGCTGTCCTGCTGATCTTGGCCCGCTATGGATTAGGTTGGGGGCTGTTTGCCAGTGCCTTGGTCGGCAGTGTCACCTATGTGCTGTGGGGACATCCCTACGCGACGATCATCCTGATTGGGGAAGCGATCGCGGTGGGTTTGCTCTATCCCCGCAAGAGCAAAAGTTTACTGATGATTGTCATCGGCTACTGGTTGCTGATCGGGATTCCTTCGGTTCTGCTGTTCTACGGAGTCATGTTGGGGGTTGCACCCCAAGGCACGATCTTGGTGGCCCTCAAGCAGTCGATCAACGGTATCGTTAATGCGCTGCTCGTAGACCTCATACTCATGGCTGATATGGGACGCTGGTTGTCCCGTCCTTCCCAGGGGCGATCGCGCCATGTATCGTTCCATCAAACGGTCTTCACCCTCTTTGCATCCTTTGTGCTGCTGCCCAGCTTGCTGCTGATGATTTTCAATGGCCAGCAACTGTTTCAGACCGTAGAAAACGATATCCTCAACAGCCTAGATGTGGCCTCCAACACCCCGACTCAAAACATCCAAGCCTGGTATGACGATCATGTCCACCGCATCGAACGTAAAGCTGTCGGTCTTGATCTAGCTAATCCAGAGTTGATCACAGCGCGGCTCGAAGCTGCTCAGCAGGCCTACAACGATGTGTTAGGGCTCTATGTGGTAGATAGCGCAGGCCAGGTGTTAGCAGAATCATCCCGCATCACCTCACCCCAAGTTCTGAACGACATTCAGACGGATGCCCTAGAGGCCATGACGATGCTGGATGACGATCAGGCTCGCATCCAGTTTTATTTGCCGGAGCCCTCTGATATCTACCTCACCCGCTACATGCGAGTTTTGGTGCCGATCTATAACCAGACTGATCTACAAGGCTTCCTGATTTCTGATATCGACTTACAAAACCTTGAGCGACTCTTTCACTTTCATGGTGGGCGCGATATTGTCACGCTGCAACTGCTCAACCAGCAGGGAGTGCTCTTGGCAGAAGAAGGTGGGATTGGAGCGCTGCTGCCACCTCTCGATCCTAGTCAGCCAGGAGAAACGCGGCAGTTTAGGGATAATGTCGTACAGTGGTTGCCGCCGCCGGGCCCGCCCACTATGGTGCGCTGGAAGCAGTCGCTCTACGTCGAAACCTCGTCCATTGGCAACGGAAATCAATGGACTCTGGCCGTGGGGGTAGCGACAGCTCCCTATGTGAGCTATTTGGAACAGCTTTATATCCGAGATT
>DATNRH010000498.1 GCA_036703605.1 Candidatus Obscuribacterales bacterium
GTTAAGATCTTGGTATGGATATTAAACTTGCCCTTTTGTTTCTAACCCCCGTTTTTATCGTGGCCTGCCTGTTCTTCGGCACCCGAAACGGTTTCTACGACTCCGATGATTACCATGGCAATGGTTCTGCCCATTAGGGAGCGATCGCTCTCCTAGATCCGTAGGTTTAGACTCGTCACTGTCTGCTCTCGTAGAGTTTTGCTAGGGACAGCTTCCCGCTAGGTAGGCTGCCCAGAGTTCTCTATGGTTTGATTGCGATGAACATGGTCTTGACTAGGACAGGTAACATCCCTTGGATTTGGCTTGCATCACGCTAGATTTAGTCGCTAGACTCAATTAAAGCGTCCTGTTAACCGTGAGTGATCTGTCGCTCAACCGTACGAAACCGATGATAGCCCCCAACTCTTGCATTCCTGTCCTAGTGCTGTTCTCGCCTGTCTTCGCCATCCAAGGAGCCAAGTATCGTGCTTGAGCTAGAGTGCCTGCCCTATGCTGTGGGACACGACACAGAAGGGGTTTGTCTGCTCGTCCGTATTGGCACCTATCGCATCTTGCTAGACTGTGGTCTGCAGGATGTTTCCCTGCTCAAAAGCCACGATGGTTCCTTACCCCCGGCTGATGCGGTGCTCTGTAGCCACGCCCATCAAGACCATGCTCGGGGATTGTTAGCGCTGCACCAGGCCTATCCCCAGCTTCCCATCTATGCCAGCGGCGTTACCGCTAAGCTGCTGCCTCTCAATTGGCCCGAGGAGCCGGAGGTTCCTGATTTTTGCCAACCTTTAGCGTGGCGATCGCCCTTTAGTCTCTACCCCGATCTCACGGTTGAACTCTGGCCCGCCGGCCATCTCCCCGGTGCCGCTGCTGCCCTGATTACTCACAAAACTCCCGAGCGCGACTATACCCTGATCTATACCGGGGATTATCTACTCTCCAGTTCCCGCCTTGTAGACGGGTTGCCCTTGGATGAACTGCGGGGACTGCGCCCGGATATTTTGATTACCGAAGGTAGCTATGGCACCTCTCGCCATCCCCACCGCCGCCAGCAGGAAAATCAACTTGCCGAACGCATCCATCGAGCGATCGCCCTCGGCCAATCGGTTCTTCTGCCCACCGAACCCCTAGGGCTAGGGCAAGAACTCCTGATGCTGCTGCGTAGCCATCACCATTTCACCGGGCGGGATATTGATATTTGGGTAGACGGCATGGTAGCTGCCGGATGTGATGCCTACCTGACCCTCATGCCCTACCTGCCCAGTACGGTGCAAAACTTTGCCCGCCACCAGCCCCTCTTTTGGGATACCCGCGTGCGTCCTAGGGTGCGGCGCTGGAGCCAACGGGATGAGCAAACCGACGCCTGGTATCAAACGCCCTGCATTGTGATTACGGATGACGTTGAGCGGGTGCTGAGCAGCCCCCAAGCGGCCACCCAGCGCTGGCTATTGCTGTTGACGGAACAACCAGGGCGATCGCCTCAGGATCTCTATCCATCGCTCATTGAGCACATGCCCCCCCAGTTTCAGTCCTTCATTCAATCAGGACAGTGGCTGGTAGACACCTACCTGCTCAGCGAACATTGCGACGGCCCGGGTACCGCTCAGCTAATCCACAACCTTCGCCCCCAGCATGTCATCTTCGTCCACGGAGCCCCTCAATACCTCACAGACTTGACCGGGCTAGACGAACTGCAAAGCCGCTATCATCTCCACTGTCCCACGGCTAATTCTCTGGTGGAGCTACCCATTGGCGAGATGTTCCATCAGCCAGCCCCCCCAGACATCCGCTATGAAGGGGAGCTGACTGAGCTGGAAACCATCATTATGGTTACCTTGCCGGAAAACATGACCCACGATCCTCGCTGGCAGCACCTAGCCGATACGGGACTGGTAGAAGCTCGCTGGCAGGGAGATGAGCTAGTGTTGCGGGGCGTGTCTCAGCGAGAACTGCTTAGCCAGGGTACGGAAGCTGCCGCTCTCAGCGGTTTAGAATGCTGCGAAAACTGTCGCTTCTTTCGTAAGCAGCGATGCTCTGGGCAAAATTCTCCCCTTTTTGGCTTCAAGGTCACGCCGGAGGGCTACTGCCCCGCCTTCGAACCACGTAGCTAGCCTGAAGATGACGTGACGTGGACTGAAGGGACGAGCGGTCTCCAGTCCCCGCAGAACGATTATTCTCCTAGTCAGGATTTGATTCAGGATAGG
>DATNRH010000499.1 GCA_036703605.1 Candidatus Obscuribacterales bacterium
TTATGCAGCCACCATGGCCGGCATGGCCTTTGCCAACGCCTTTCTAGGCGTCTGCCACTCCCTTGCCCACAAGCTTGGCTCGACCTTCCATGTACCCCATGGCTTAGCCAATGCCCTGATGATCTCCCACGTGATCCGCTATAACTCCACTGACGTTCCCTTCAAACAAGCAATCTTTCCTCAATACAAATACCCTAACGCTAAGTGGCGCTATGCCCGCATTGCCGATCATCTGCAACTAGGAGGCACCACCGAGGATGAAAAAGTTGAATTGCTGATCAATGCTATCGAGAACCTGAAGAAAGAGCTCGATATGCCCATGACCATTAAGGAGGTCTTATCTGAGGACGAGCAGGCTTTCTATGAGCAGCTTGAAGAGATGGCCGACCAGGCCTTCGATGACCAATGTACAGGGGCCAACCCTCGCTATCCCCTGATTCGGGATATGAAGGAACTCTACGTCCTTGCGTATAAAGGCTGCCGTCTAGACTCGGTCTTGTATAACAAAGACGTGACCCCTGCCTATGCAACCGAGATGGCTGATGGAGCCCCCGATCTCCAGCCAGGAGTGGCGATCGCCACCTCCTAATCTCAATCTCCTAGCCTAAAGTCTAAACCTGGTTAACCGGCGATCGCTCCCTATGTTACTCAAGGAGCGATCGCCTATTCTATGACCGCAAGGCTCTATCAACAGCTACCCGTCTGCATCCCCTCGGGCAACTCTAGGGTATCGCCGATCGCATCGCCGTTATGGTAGGCCGCCAGCAGAATTTCGCTGGTTTTCCCCCAAGCGATCGCCCCCGATTGGGCCACACCAATGGCACCGAGGTCACGCTGATGCTGTTGGGATTCCATAAACGAGCGGTGGAACGCATCCTCTAGAGACGCCCCGTCGGTGACCCGCACCACAATGCGCGCCGCTAAACATTCGTCAATAATATCTTCGCCAATCCCCGTGCAGCTAATGCCAGCCCAGGCATTGGCATAGTTGCCCGCAGGCATAGCCGAATCGCTCACCCGACCAATGCGCTCAAAGCCTTTGCCACCCGTAGAGGTACCTGCTGCAACATGGCCCTCTTGGTCAAGAGCAACCACACCGATGGTGCCTCGTCCAGCGGAATCAGAGAGCTCTGCTTCGGCAATCACCCCAGCCATATCTCTATTAAAGTTACCTGCTCGTTCCTGAATCCATTCCTGCAGACGCAGATCGGTGAGCGGATCATGGGTAGGAATATTCAGCTCCCGCAACAGTTGAGCAGCGCCATAGTCAGAAAGAACGCGATCGGCAGAATCTTGCAAAAATTGGGCCAGGTAAATTGGATTTTTTAGTCGCGAAACGTTGATGACGCCGCTAAAGCGCTGGCTTGTCCCATCCATCAAGGAAGCACTCATTCTTACCTGCCCATCTGACTGCAGCACCGAGCCAGTACCAGCATTAAACCGTGGTTCATCTTCTAAAAGTTGACAGCCTAGGATCACGGCGTCCTTGGCGCTGCTTCCTCGCAGCAACTGGTCATAAACGGTTTCAACGATGTGATAGAGGGATTTACGGACAGCTTCAGCGCCGCCCTTTCCCTTAAGAGAACTGCCCGCTCCGCCATGGATAATCAGTTTGGGCTGCACCGGATGGTTTGACATAGATAGATACGTTAATTAGATACGCTGATGGGTTGACTTAGGGTTGGTCGGGAGCGGGTGGGGGAGACGGAGGAGGAGTTTGACGGAAGAATTTGAATTTCGCGATCGCCCAGCTTGCAGCTTTGACCACTTGAGGATGGGCATCCCGACGCGATCGCTCCAAAATAGGAATTACCTGTTCTGAGCGAATTTGCCCCAGTGATTCAACCGCAGCACAGCGCACTTGAAACCTAGCATCGCGACTGAGCCGGTCTAGCACAGGAATGATGCGGCGAACATCGGTGCCCACCATGCGCGAGGCCACCAATTGCCCTAGAGATACCGCCACTTGCTCACGAATAGCAGGATCCGGTGAACTAGCATGGCAGGCGATCGAGGAACTGTTGGCAAGCTGTCCCGACTGACCCAGGGCCACGAGCCGCTGTTGCAGATCGACCGCTGGGGAAACAGGAGGCGTTGTTGGCACCCTGTCTACCGGCGGGTTAGCTAGCTCCGGTGGCGGACTATCACCATTATCACCGTTGGCGATCGCTTCAGGAGGTGCCTCAGGCGGCGCTAGTGTTGTTGGAGGGGCCGGCAATGTGACCTCAAGTTGAGCCGTGAGGTGGGCGATTTCTGCTTCTAAAGACCTCACCTTGGCGTCGTGGGCCTGGGTGAGTGCTTGAATCTGGTCATCTCGCTGTTTTTGGGATTCAACCGCGAGGGCATTCACCTTGGCTTGATGGCTTTGGGTGAGCGTTTGCGTCTGGGCATCCAACTGCTTTTGATAGTCGGCTTGCAGCGATCGCACTAGGTCTTGGCGACGGGCTTCCTGCTCGCGGGACACCTCCTCAAGCACCCGGTGGCTCTGCTGCAATTCCTTCGTCTTGCGATCAAGCTGGGCCTTCAGCCACAGATAGACAAGCCCTGCTCCCACCACTAGCCCGATTATTATCCCGAGAATCAATCCCATCAATCTCTCCCTTGTTCGGTTGCAATGAATTTGGGCGCGATCGCCCAGCCCTAGGCGTTCCTGGGTACCCTTTCCTCAGTCTAGCTATCAGGCGGCGGCGTCTCTACAGTAGACCTCCGACGGCGACAGCGTTCGGAACAATACTTCACGTCATCCCAACAGTCTGCCCACTTCTTGCGCCAGGTGAAGGGGCGTTGGCACACTGGACATACTTTGGTTGGGAGGTCTGACTTGGCACGATTGCGTCCCATCAGCGTTGTACAGCGATCTAGATCGAGATAGGGTGAAAGAGACTAATGCTGTGATCCTCACGCTAGATATCGCCTAGATATCGTTGTCCACCGTTAAGCTGGCTATGCCTAGATAGGGTCATGCGCTAGTTCTTCCCCTAAATCCTAACATCGCAGAGACTCTAGAATTGCCATGAAAGAGCCAGAAGATCGTTTAGCGGCGATCCGTCTTGTACTGGTGGAACCATCGGGGGCGCTGAATATCGGCTCGATCGCCCGCGTGATGAAGAATATGGGGTTGTCGCAGTGGGTGGTGGTGCAGCCCCATTGTGACGTTCGGGGCGAGGATGCCCAGCGGATGGCGGTTCATGCCTGTGATCTGCTCGATCAACTACAGGTGGTTGCCACGTTGCCAGAAGCCTTGGTGGGATGCCAGCGGGCGATCGCCACCACGGGGCGGGACGACTATACCGATGCCAGCCGCTTAGAACATCCTCGCCAGGCCCTGCCTTGGCTGCTAGACGGTGCAGATCAAATGCCACCGGTGCAGTCAGCGTTGATTTTTGGCCCTGAGGATCGAGGGCTGAGTAATATCGAACTGAATTACGCCCAGCGATGGGTGCAGATTCCCTCTAGCGATCGCTACCGATCCTTAAACTTGGCTCAAGCTGTGGCGGTCTGTTGCTATGAGCTGTATCAACTAGCGGGCTCACCGGAAACCTCGCTGGGTTCCAGGGAGGCGATCGCTGAACCGGCTGCCTCCCTGGATGCCCTCGAACGCTATTACCAAACCCTAGAAGATCTGCTGTTGCGGATTGGCTATCTCTATCCCCACACCGCCGAAAGCCGCATGGCCAAAGTGCGGCGCTTGTTAAACCGTGCCTATCCATCCAGCCACGAAGTTTCCATGCTGCATGGCGTCCTGCGACAGGTTCACTGGGCGATCGCCCAATCTGCCGCCCCACCATCTGCAGAAAAAAAGTCAGACTAGCGATCGCATTTCTAGCGTCACCCCTTATTCTTATGAGAGCGAAACGCTAAGGATGGGTAATCCTGTAACCTGTCTATAGCGCTATCTAGTCCCTGCGATCGAGGAGATATTCATGGTGGAGTCTGGTCATCAATCCCGTTCATCCCGCCGCCGTCGGGTCGCGCCGCCGTCAGGGCAACGCTCCGCCCCTGCAACAGGATCGGGAACGGTGGTGCCGCTACGTCGCCCGCATCCCTCAGATCCCAGATCGGAGCGTCGAGCTGCTTCTCCTGCTGGAACCCGTCGGATGCCAGACTCTGCTCGTCCTATGCCTGATGGCCGCGCACCCCGCCCCGTGCCCCCCAAGCGACGATCCAGGGGGTTGTTGTGGCGTTTATTAGGCGGATCAGCCTCTGCTCAGACAGCCTCTCCTCGTCCATCGTCTTCTCAACCATCCTCCCGTTCAGATTCTCGACCATCGTCTCGGACAGCGCCGCCGCGATCGCACCGATCTACCGCCCTAGACCGTCCATCCAGTAACGATCCGCACCGCAAACGTCGGGTGCCCGCTCCTCAAGCAGCTTCTCGAACGACTGGGCCAGGGCGATCGCCCCAACCAGGTCGCCCCGTGCGACGGCGAGGACGGCCCAATCCTGTCCTGCTTTACCTCGTGCGGCTGTTGATCCTTGTGGTAGGCATTGGTGCCATTGTTGGCACGCTACTGTCTGTGTTTAACCCTACGGTGAACTACGCCGAGGGACAAGATACCCCAGCAGCCATGGCTGATCCGGCGAATACATCGAGCTCCAATCTGGGAGCTACGAATCTAGCCTCGACCCTTGTGCCCCTTGATCTCAGTCAATCGATGACGGACTTAGAGCGGCAAGTGCGTGACCTAGCTGTCCCCTACCCAGACCTAACTCCCGGTGTATTTGTTTTAGACTTCGATACCGGTAACTACCTAGATATCAACGGACGCCAAGTCATTCCGGCCGCTAGCATCATTAAAATACCTATCTTGGTTGCCTTTTTTCAAGATGTGGATGCTGGCACCATTCAGATGACGGAAACGCTAACGCTGACCGAAGCAGACGTCGCTGAGGGATCCGGGGATCTACAATTTCACAGCGTAGGTTCAGAGTACAGTGCCTTGGAAACGGCCTCTCTGATGATTGTGATTAGCGACAATACCGCCACCAATATGCTGATTCGTCGCATGGGTGGCGTAGAAACGCTCAACCAACGCTTCCAATCCTGGGGGCTGGAAAATACCATCTTGCGCGATTGGTTACCCGATCTAGCGGGAACCAACACCACCACCCCCTACGAAATGGTAGAACTCATGACCCGCCTGAGCCGAGGCGAGTTGCTATCCTTGCGATCGCGCGATCGCTTGTTTGATATCATGCGTCGCACCTACACCGATACCCTCATTCCTGCTGGGGTCAACGACCCTAGCGCCACCATTGCTCACAAAACCGGTGATATTGGTGCCATGGTTGGAGATGTGGGCACGGTGGATACCCCCCGTGGCAATCGCTATGGTGTTGCTGTCATGATGAGCCGTCCCCATAACGATAGTCGCGCCCAAGAGCTGATTCGATTGATCAATGGGGCAATCTATGAATACCTAACGCGATCGCCCCAGACCACCATCAATCTTGATTCCCAAACCGAAGCGACCCAGGGCGGTCAAGCGCTGCCCTCAGGAGGCAATGCCCAAGTGTCTACTACTGAACCAAATCCTAATTAGACCTCTCATTGGATTATGTGAAGACACCTTAGATTGACCCGCAATGCTCTTGAGCAAACTTCCGTACTTGATAGTGGCGAGATTCGAGCAGCTCATAGGTCGATCCCATCGCCTGGGAAAACTCTGCCTCGACTCCCGTAAGCACAGCCTCAGGAATCGCCTGCCATTCGTCAAAGCTATTCCAGCGGATGATAGTCACCACCTCAGTGACGTCATTGGGGTTGATCAACACGTCTTTGCCCAAAAAACCGGGATACTGAGCTAGGGTACGCGTCCAGATGGCATGATCTTGCTGCACAAATCGTTCTCGTTCACTATCGTTGACCCGGAAGCGTAGCCATTCAATCTCCATGCTCACGCGATTGATCCTTGCTATGTACTAGACAATAGTACGATAGCAATAGGGGGAGAGGAACCAGGATTATTTGGGATTCTTCGATACAGGGATAGAGGCGAGGGCTAGTATGAAGTGGGATAGATCAGCCATCGCTCCAGCGATCGCTAACGGCTATCTCATCACATCAGCAGAGCGCACGATTGGTTGAGAGGACTCTAGCATGGACAACAATAATCTGATTCAACAGCTTTTAATGATCGGCATCGGGACGACGTCCTTAGTTGCTGAAAAGCTTCGAGATGTCAGCAATCAATGGGTAAAAGACGGTAAGCTAGACCCCGAGCAGGCGTCTAGTTTTGTCAATGACCTCATGCAGCAGCTTCGCTCGGAGCAGACCAATGTCGAAGCTCAGTTTGAGCGGCAGCTTCGCAATGTTCTACAAGACTTGGGCGTACCTCGCCAGGCAGAGATGGACGAACTGCGCGGCCGCCTCGATCGCTTAGAGCGCCAAGTTCGAGATCTAGAAAATAAGCTTTGGCGTTGATCGTTCATCAGGTTGGACGGACTGCGCCGCTAAACCTCACCATGCATTGAAGACTTAAAACGGAGGAAACTCTTTTGCGCGAGATACTAATTAGCTTTGGAGTCATCGTGGCCTGCTGCCTCGTGCTTTTGGTGGCCCAGATTCGAGGAACGGGGGATGCGATCGCTGCTCCATCTCCCACACCAGAGGTGACCCTTGCCGATAGCAGCCCATCCGTCCAGGCTGAACTTACCATCGCCCAAGCTGCTCCTAGCACTGAAGCTAGTGACTTGATGAATCCAGCAGAATCCCCCTCGGAGGTCGCCCCTGTGGCAGATAACCTAGTTACCACTGAATCTGGTCTACAGTACGTTGAACTTGTGGAAGGCACCGGTGCTATTCCCCAGACGGGTCAAACCGTGGTCGTGCACTACGTCGGTACCCTAGAAGACGGCACCCAGTTTGATAGCTCTCGCGATCGCAACCGTCCTTTCTCGTTTCGTCTGGGTACCGGTCAGGTGATTCGCGGCTGGGATGAAGGCCTTTCCACCATGCGGGTTGGTGGACGTCGGCAGTTGATTATCCCCTCAGACTTAGGCTATGGAGCCCGTGGTGCTGGTGGCGTCATTCCACCCAATGCAACCCTAATCTTTGATGTGGAATTGTTGCGAATTAGCTAGCCTGCAGAACGCTATCAGCTAGGGCGATTACAACGTGCGCAATCGCCCTAGGATATTACATTCTTTGAAGTTTTGTAGGGTTTTGCAGATCCCGCCTAGAGCCCTGCTGTACACTGAAACTCGATTGTAAAACCATCGACGTCAGCCAGATTGTATTCCAACGAATGGATCTGGTCAGACTGTTAACAGCCAATCGTTTGGAGCCTGTATATCAATGTCGCATTCCGTTAAGATCTACGACACTTGTATTGGGTGTACGCAGTGCGTCCGTGCGTGTCCTCTAGATGTTCTTGAAATGGTGCCCTGGGATGGCTGCAAAGCTGGGCAGATCGCTTCGTCTCCACGGACGGAAGACTGTGTAGGCTGTAAGCGTTGTGAAACGGCTTGCCCCACTGATTTCTTGAGCATCCGTGTTTACCTCGGCGCTGAAACGACCCGCAGTATGGGTCTGGCCTACTAATTTGTACATCTTAACTCGGGCGGATGTTTCATCCGTTTCGAGGTTTTATCACTCAACCTATAACGGTAGCGGGGGCACAGTCCCCGTTTTTTTTGTTTAGGAAAGGGTGAATTTACAGCGTACCAGGATGAGCGATCGCCCACCCTGGCCTATGGAAACCATGACCTAGTCGGTGTCTAAACCTACAGCACCTGGAGACCAGATCGGAAGCGATCGCTAGCGGAACATGCTGCTCACCGAGCTATCTTCATGAATACGCCACACCGTCTCTCCCAAGAGATTAGCCACCGACAGCACCGTAAGCTGCTCGAAGTAGCGCTCGGGAGAAACTGGGATGGTGTTGGTGACAATCACCTCTTCAAAAATACCGCTGGAGAGCCGTTGAACTGCTGGTGGAGAGAACACAGCATGGGTTGCGCAGGCATAGACCTGCCGAGCTCCTTCATGGCGCAACATCCGACCGGCTTCACAAATGGTGCCAGCGGTGTCAATCATGTCGTCTACCAAAATGGCTGTTTTGCCCGCTACATCGCCAATGATATTCATCACCTCAGCCACGTTATGAGCCTGGCGGCGTTTATCAACGATCGCTAGGGGTGCATCGTTAAGCTTCTTGGCAAAAGCCCGAGCCCGAGCAACCCCACCCACATCTGGGGAGACCACCACCACATCTGACAAATCTTTCCGAGCCAGATACTCCAAGATCACGGGAGAACCATAGACATGATCAAAGGGGATATCAAAGTAGCCTTGGATTTGGGCAGAGTGTAGATCCATGGCCAAAATGCGCCCTGCTCCAGCTTTGGTAATCAAGTTAGCCACAAGCTTAGCGGTAATCGATTCCCGTCCGGCGGTTTTGCGGTCAGCACGGGCATAGCCGTAGTAGGGGATCACGGCGGTAATTTGCCGAGCCGATGCTCGACGGCAGGCGTCGATCATGATCAACAGCTCCATCAAATGGTCATTGACCGGGTGACAGGTGGGCTGGATCAGATAGACATCACACCCTCGGATTGATTCCTGAATTTGGACATACAGTTCGCCATCTGCAAACTGTTTTCTCACCATTGGGCCTAAGTCCATGCCCAGATAGCGGGCAACTTCTTCGGCAAGCAGCACATTCGATGAGCCAGCAAACAGACGTAGTCGGCTGTTCTCAGAGAAGGTGTGCAACGAGGTCTGAAGGGGAAGAGTAGCAGAGTGAATCACGATGAGCCC
The DNA here is from genome assembly GCA_036703605.1 of Candidatus Obscuribacterales bacterium. Classification (NCBI taxonomy): domain Bacteria; kingdom Bacillati; phylum Candidatus Melainabacteria; order Candidatus Obscuribacterales; species Candidatus Obscuribacterales bacterium. The sequence goes on from DATNRH010000499.1 coordinate 8,762, forward strand.
TCGAAGTGTCAGAGTCAGTGCAGGACAGTACGTTGGAGATAGGGAGGGTCGCAGTCAGCGATCGCCGCTCCCACCGCGTTAGACCTCAGCGGCATGTCCCATACTTGGGGTATCTAGCCGCATGGGCTGTGGATAGGCTTACGAGTGCCAGAGTGAACAGTGACTGTCCTGATGGCATTTGAGGTTAGGCTATGCAAGCCTACCATTCCTAAGGAATGGCACAAAATAGGGTTTTCACGAGGTTATTTAAGAACAGCTTTAGCGTTTTATAAATACATGGAACCTAGAGGTGCTGGTTAGGCTAGAGTTGAGCGTAGTCCAGCATTAATAACTGGGGTAGTGAGGTAGCAGAGGGTCACTGGCTTGTAACCTTGGCGTTTAAACTCAGTTACCTGGTACAGATTATACTGTGCGATCGCTAGGATCCAACAGGCTCTTACTCCGTCAACTGGCTGAACGTGGCGAAGTAAATGTGAGAGGAATGACCGATCTTAGGGCTGCCTATAGGTTTGTGCTGGGCAGAAATTTGATGCTGGCTCACGCTTCAATTTTCTCACCCAATGTGAGTGTGATGATTACCCATACTGTTCATGCGGATCCCAGTTCAGCCCATCATTCATCCATTGGGGCGATGACCGATATCGTTTGGGTGGATCCTAGTTCAGCCTATCTCCCATCCCTCAATCAGCTCAGGATCAACAAAGAAGCTGACGATTTCTGTTGGATGTTCGTCACCGTAGGTTTTCGCGGGTGCCCTCAAGAGCACGGAATTGTCGAGATGCAAATTCAAGATAGGGAATCGCTCGCTGAGGAGCATGAAGATCCAAAAAATAGAGTGCTTGCTCCATGGCGGCATGGGCTAGAGCTACTTGGTGCTGTTGAGTTGATGACATACGATCCTCCGGCATGATGTCTTGATCTTATGAAGTGGATGGGTGTCCCAGTTCAGCGATCGCTGAATTTTGGTATCAAGGGGGCCGTTGTCAAGTCACCACTAGGGACGGTCGCAAACATTGCTAGCAGCTACCCACAACGGGTAGCGGTTCCTGACCCTGAGGGAGTGCATAGGGTTGGACTGCATTCAGTATGTCGCGATCCTGCCGTTGATCCCGTGATCCTGCTGGTGGTTCTAGGTGATTCTTCTAGAGCAACCTTGTGACGGATGAGTGCTCTACGGGTGAGCCATCCAGGTAGAAAAATGTGATCTAAACTATAACTAGGCTGTGAGATGTATCACATTTGGCGGATGTTTAATCAGAATGCCATTGATACACTTGGGGTGTTCTATTGGGAACACTAGGGAAGTTCGCCCCTTGCCTCTTCTAAGGTTTGCCATCGAACGCTACTTGAGTTCATCCAATGGTGCTCGGATTGCGTCTCAGGGATGTACTGGGCTCTTCTATTACTCCTCCACGTTGCTATGTCTGCACATCAAACCCTGGTTTCGGATCAGGCATCACTGCTGTCCACGTTGCTTAATAGCTTGCCTACAGCGGCGGCCCTGCTAGATGTTGAGATGAACTATTTAGCGGTCAATGAATATTGGCTGCGGCTTGTAGCGATCGCCGGCGATGTCAGATCTGATTGGGTAGGCCACTCCCACGGGCATTATTTTCCAGACCATGCAAAGCGCTGGGAGCAGATTTTGGCAACCTGTCAGACGGATGGTTCCTATCAATGGCAAGACGATCAACCTGGCTTCACACAGGGAGGTCTATGCTGGACAGCGCGTGCTTGGGTCGATGGAGTGAGCTCAGCGACTTCCTTGGGTCATTCAGCCGGTCTCTTGTTGATGGCGGATGAGGTGACCTTTTGTCCCTTGCCGCAAGGGCGATCGCCCCGCCAGGTTCAAAAGGAGCAGATCATTCATTCACTATCGTCACAAATTCATCAACTTCTTGACTTGCAGCAAATTTTACAGACCACCGTCAAAGAAGTACGGCAATTCTTAGACACAGATCGGGTCTTGATCTATCAATTTGCCTCAGACTGGAGCGGCACCATTGTGGTGGAATCCGTGGTGGACGAATGTGCCTCCGTATTAGGAACGTCTCTACGCGATCCTTGTTTTTCCGAAAAATATATTGAGCCCTATCGCCACGGCCGCATCCATGTGGTGAACAATGTTCAGCACGCCAACCTCGTGCCCTGCTACGTTGATTTTCTCAAGCAATTTCAGGTGCAGGCGAATCTCGTCGCTCCCATCATTTGCAACGGCATTCTTTGGGGATTAATTTGCGTCCATGAGTGCCGAACTGCCCGAGCTTGGCAACCTATTGAAATGAACTTAGTGGAGCAACTGGCCACCCATGTCGGTATCGCCATCCAGCAGGCCGAGCTCTATCAGCAACAGCAACAGCAGCTTGCAGAACAAGAGATGACCCTAGAGCGAGCCATGGCCGATCGCTTTTCTAAAGAAGCTGCCCTGCGTCGGTCAGAACAACGGCGATCGCTCTTGTTTGAACAAACCCCCATTGCTGTTGTAGAACTTGACCATCAACTACGGGTTACAGCCTGGAACCGGGCGGCGGAGCGTGTCTTTGGCTATAGTGCCAGCGAAGCCGTGGGGCAATCGATTCAAGACCTGATTGTGCCCGCTAACGAGCATCAGTTTGTGGAAGATGTACTGCTGTCGCTGATGGATAGCGGCACCAGTTACCAGAGTGAAAATACCAACGTTACCAAGTCGGGCGACTACATTCTTTGTGAATGGCATGATGTGCGCCTTGTAGACGAACATGGCAGACTTGTGGGTATTGCCTCTCTAGCAATCGATATTACCCAGCGCAAACATGCTGAATATGCCTTACGGCAGTCGGAAGCAGCTCTGCGGGTTCAAGCTCAGCAGCTAGAATGTACCCTCAATGAGCTAAAACGTACCCAGATGCAGTTGGTGCAAAGTGAGAAAATGTCTAGTCTGGGGCAGCTTGTGGCAGGGGTAGCCCATGAGATCAACAATCCCGTGAATTTTATCTATGGTAACCTCACTCATGCCCATCGATATCTAGCGGATATGATAGAGGTACTAAATCTCTATCGTTTACACTATCCAGAGCCAGTTGCCCCAGTGCAGGCAGCGATCGCCCAAGTAGAGTTAGATTACCTGATTGAAGATTTCCCAAAAACCTTAGATTCTATGCAGGTTGGGACAGAGCGCATTCGTCAAATTATTGGCAGTTTGCGTAACTTCTCGCGCCTCGATGAAGCCGCCTTAAAACGGGCAGATATTCATGAAGGTATGGAAAGCACGCTGATGATTTTACAGAGTCGGCTGAAGTCCACCGTCAATCGATCTGGAATTACTATCAAAAAAGACTACGGACCATTGCCATGGGTGGAATGTTTTCCTGGTCCTCTTAACCAGGTCTTTATGAATATTTTATCGAATGCTATTGATGCTCTAGATGACATGCGATCGCTGCCTGGCGTAGAGCCTACCATCCACATTGCCACCCAGCAGATCCATGAAAATCTCATCCAAATTCAGATTCGCGACAATGGCCCCGGCATTGCCTCCAATCTGCACCATCGCATCTTCGATCCATTTTTCACCACTAAGGAGCCTGGCAAAGGCACCGGACTAGGGCTATCGATCTGCTATCAAATCATCACCGATCGCCATAGCGGTCAGTTACGTTGTCTGTCGGAACCCGATCAGGGAACGGAGTTTATCATTGAGATTCCTGTGATCCAACCGCGATCGCCGTCTTAATCAAAACAACAGGAGCGATCGCGGTTGCCCTAACCTAACAAAATCTGTTGTAACAGACTCTGTGGGATTAAGCGGGAGGACGTATCCTGATGAGAAGAGGGTTGAGCGGAGCCGAAACCCGGCAAGCTTCATTAAATTGAGTCCATCTACTTAACTGCGGATCCAATCGGTCACGCCACCCGGTTTATCAATTAGGGTGATGCCTTGGGTTTGCAACTGCTCACGAATGCGATCGGCCTCTGCAAAGTTCTTTGCCTGCTTGGCGGCTAACCGCTGCTGGATTAACAGGCTAATTGCGGCATCGTCGATACCCGCGCTGGCATCCTCATCCTTCGGCTTGGCTTCAAGACCCAGCACCTGAGCCAGGCAGACTAGGGTTTGCCACTGGTTGCGCAACTCGTCCGCCGCTGCATCGGGCTTTCCGGTATGCCGGATCACATTGCCCTGTCGCCGCAGTTCCTTGGCCAGCTCAAACACTACGGCCAAACCACCGGGGGTGTTGATGTCATCGTCCATGGCCTGCTGGAAGCGCTGCACAGCGTCACTAGAACGGTCAATATGCATAGCTGCTGGATCACCAAAGGAGCGATCGCCCCGATCGGCCCAGCCTAAAGTTTCTCCAAAGTCATAGCCAAACAGCAGCCCATCGGTGAGCGTTTCCCAGCTATTTTGGGCCGCCTGGATGGCCTCGGCGGTGAAGTCAATCGGCTTGCGATATTGGGCCTGCAAAACAAACAGCCGGATCGCCATGGGATTGGGTGCCTGGGGCGAATCTAGCAACTGACGAATAGTGGTGAAATTGCCGAGGGACTTTGACATCTTCTCGCCCCCTACGTTGACCATGCCATTGTGCAGCCAGTAGTGGGCTAGGGGATGACCGGTCACGGCTTCCGATTGAGCGATTTCATTTTCGTGGTGGGGAAAGACTAAATCTGCCCCGCCCACATGAATATCGATGGTGTCACCGAGGCGATCGCGCACCATGGCCGAGCATTCAATGTGCCAACCTGGGCGGCCGCTACCCCAAGGAGAATCCCAGGATGGTTCTCCCGGTTTGGCTGACTTCCAAAGGGCAAAGTCGAAGGGATCTTCTTTGATGGGTTCATCACTATCCGTTACCCGCCCGCTAGCCCCCGCCCGCATATCATCGAGCTTTCGTCCAGAAAGCTTGCCGTAGTTGGCAAACTGCCGTACCCGGTAATACACATCCCCATGGGTAGGATAGGCATAGCCCTTTTGTTCTAACTCATGAATGAGCCGCTGAATGCCATTTAGGGTATGGGTGGCGCGAGGATAGTCATCGGCTTCGAGGATATTCAGCCGCGCCATGTCTTCAAAATAGCTTTGGGTATAGCGATGGGCGATCGCTTCCATGGTCGTTTTTTCTTGACGGGCCCGGTTAAGAATTTTGTCATCAATATCGGTGAAGTTTTGCACATAGTTCACCTGATACCCCAACCACATGAGATAGCGCCGCACCGTATCCCAAACGATATAGGAACGAGCATGGCCTAAGTGACAATGGTCGTACACTGTCACCCCACAGCAATACATCTTGATCTGCCCCGGCTCCAGCGGTTCAAAGGGTTCTTTGCGGCGAGTCAGACTGTTGTAAAACGTTAAGGCCATGGATCCAGCATCGTCGGTTCACCCACCAGTGTACGGCGATCGGGAACCTTCGTGGAGCAATGTTGCCAATTCTCAGCCTAAGCTGCAGTTCGGTTCAGATGGGGGCGATCGCCCCTAGAATCCAGATGGGAATCCAGAAAAGATGGGCAATAATAGGAGCAGCTTCCATCACGATCCCAATGAGTCCCCCGGATGAGATCTATGGTTGCTCCATCCTGGATCATGGCATCATGAAGATGCTTGCATCCATTGTTTGTAATTCACCCTTCTTGACGTTTTTATTCCGACGCTATGACCTCAGTCATCACTCCAACGTCCGCATCGTCCATGGATGACCTCAAGCGAGGCTTACCGGTCACCATCATTACCGGATTCCTGGGCAGTGGCAAAACCACCTTGCTCAACCACATCCTGACCAATCAGGAAGGTCTCAAAACTGCTGTTTTGGTCAACGAATTTGGCGAAATTGGCATCGATAACGACCTGTTGGTGAACACCGGCATGGGTGATGACAGCATGGTGGAGCTGAGCAACGGCTGCATCTGCTGCACCATTAACAATGATTTGATGGATGCAGTCTATCGAGTGCTCGAACGGCAGGATCGCATTGACTATTTGGTGGTGGAAACCACGGGATTAGCCGATCCTTTACCGATCGCTCTCACCTTTTTGGGCACCGAACTGCGTGACCTCACCCGTTTGGATTCGATCGTTACCGTCGTCGATTCGGAAAACTACAGCCTGGATCTCTTCAACAGCCAAGCTGCCCACAACCAAATCGCCTATGCCGATATTTTGCTGCTCAACAAAATCGATCTGGTTGATGACGCAGATCTAGATTTGCTAGAAGTCAAGATTCGGGACGTGAAGCCTGATGCTCGGATCATGCGCACTCGCAATGCTCAAGTGCCTCTGCCCCTGATTCTCAGCGTGGGGCTCTTTGAGTCTGACCAGTACTTTAACCCCGAAGCACCCGCCCAGGATCACAGCCACGACCACGCCGATCACAGCAACTGTGATCATGACCATGGACATTGTGAGCATGACAGCCATGACCATCACGATCATGATCACCATGATCACGGGCACCATGCTCACGATCACCATGCTCATCATTCCGATCACCTAGCGATCGATGGATTTACCTCCATCTCCGTGCAAAGCGATCGCCCCATGTCGATTAAAAAATTCCAGCATTTCCTCGATAACGAGCTACCTAGCAATGTATTTCGGGCCAAGGGCATTCTCTGGTTTGACGAAAGTCCCAAGCGCCACGTCTTCCACCTCAGCGGTCGCCGCTTTACCCTTGATGATACTGAGTGGACGACAACGCCTAAAAATCAACTCGTGCTGATTGGTCAAGATCTCGACCACGACACCTTGCGATCGCAGATTAATGCCTGTTTTTGCCCATCATCGGCAACCCGTGGAAAAGGATTTGGTCGCTAATGCGGGTGCTGCTGCAGCGGGTCACGGCCTCCCAAGTGCGGGTAGACGGTGATGTGGTGGGGCAGATTGGCCGAGGTCTGAACCTGTTGGTGGGCATTGCGCCCAGCGACACCCCGGCAGAATTAGACTGGATGGCCCGCAAGTGTCTCGACCTCCGCATCTTTCCTAGCGACGAATCGGCTAAGGGCGATCGCTCAGTACTTGACTTAGGCGGTGAGCTTTTGGTGGTCAGCCAGTTCACCCTCTATGGCAATTGTCGCAAAGGCCGTCGTCCTTCCTACGATCAAGCAGCTCCACCGGAACAAGCCCAAGTGCTCTATAACCAGTTTGTCGATCGCCTCCGTCAGAGCGGGCTACGGGTGGAAACGGGGCAATTTGGCGCGATGATGCAGGTGTCGATCGAAAACGACGGTCCCGTGACTTTGTGGCTTGAACGTCATGCCATCGATTATGAAGCAGGCTAAGATAGCGGGTGTTGCTGAATCAGTGTACGAATCTCTAGCTAGAAATGCAAAATTTTGCGGGATCATTCGACTATTCTCAGCAACGTCAGATAGCGCTAGCTCATCAGACTGAGGCATGGGTTGATCCAGAACAGACTGCGGGGCCTATACCCTGATCGTATTCGCAGAATTGCGATTATACTTGACCCAATTTCGATAGGATAGAACATCCCTCTCTTCATCATGGTTATAGGCTATGTCTGGGGAGTTCACCATCAATCTTCTAATGAGACGAAGGGCAATTTCCAGCAGAATCTGCCTAATGACCGGTGAAGTGTTGGCGTGACGTGTAAGGAGTGTAAGCTATGTCTGCTGTGCTAAAGCCAAGGGATCACGATCGTGGCGGGCGATCGCCTGCGGGGCGGCAGAGGAGAGGGCGTCAGGATAACGGGGTGCGATCGCTTCATGAATCTTGGCCGACTCGATCTGCAGGTTCATCTCAGTCATCGTCTCCAACGCCAGCGGCTCATCCGGCAACGGTGCGGGTGCTACCGAAGCGATCGCTGCCCCTATGGCTGCGAGGATTGATCTTGGCTCAGCAGGGATCCGCTGTGGTCATGCTGACACTCGTAGCCTCTGTTTTGGGAGTCTACGGTTGGACGGTGTATGTGCAACAAAATTGGGGACGGGCCTATCATCAGCTCGAAACCCTGCAGCGGCAGCAGCAGCAGATGACCGCTGCCCTAGAAATGTTGAAATATCAAACCGCCCAATCGATTGACCAGCAGGGTTCCGAGTACCAGGTCCCCCATCCTGATCAATTAATCTTCATGGCTCCAGCCGACGGTCGCCCTGCCCATGAGCCCTCCAAAACCTTGGCACCGCCACCCACAACCCGTCCACCCCTAGGGTATTGAGTCGCCTATGACGATCGATAAGTCCCTAGCTCGTCGCCGGGCACGCCGAGGACAGCCCTCTTCCCAGGCTCGGCAAGTTCCTCCATCCAGGCTCCGGTCGCGATCGCCCCGCTCCCAATCACCGCAGACGACAGCCTCCATAGCAACCCCCCGCCGTCTGTTGGTGGTATGGGGCGTCTTAGTGCTAGGCTGCGTCATCTTGGGCATTAACCTCATCCGCTTACAGGTATTCGACGGCCCCACCCTCAAGCAACGGGCGATCGCCCAGCAGGTGATGGACATTGATCCCTATGCCCACCGTCGATCAATTGTCGATCAAAACGGGAACATCCTAGCCATTGACCAGACGCGGTATGCGCTCTATGCCCACCCCATCATGTTTCAGCAAGAGCTGCAAGAGATTGCTCAGACCTTATCGCCCCTTCTGGAGCGATCGCCCAGTGAGATCGTAGCTTTGTTGACGAGTGCCGAAACGGGGATAATCCTAGAGCGATCGCTGCCTGAGAATCTTGCCCGGCGTATTCGAAATCAGGGTATCAACGGTCTTGAGCTCTTGCCCTACCAGCAGCGGTTTTATCCCCAGCAAGATTTGTTTGGAGCGATTCTTGGCTATGCCAATGTTGATCAAGAGCCCCAGGCAGGCCTAGAGCTCAGCCAGGATGAACTCTTAGAACAATCCCTGGATCCGGTGCAGGTAAGCCGGTCGGGCAATGGACTCCTATTGCCAACTCAGGTACCCGACTCGCTGCTCCATCCCGATCACCTCCGTCTCCAGCTCACCCTCAATAGCCACCTGCAGCGCGTCGCTCAGCAAAACCTGCGTCGCCAAATGCAGCAGTTTGACGCCAAGCGCGGCGCAATCTTGGTGATGGATGTGCGAGATGGAGCCATGATGGCCCTAGTAACGGAGCCGACCTATGATCCCAATCGCTATTACGAGGCTGAGCCTGAAACCATGCGTAATTGGGCGATCGCCGATGTGTATGAACCTGGTTCTACCTTCAAGCCTATCAATATAGCGATCGCCCTCGAAGAAGGAGCCATTCAGCCTAATGACATGGTCTACGATGAAGGGCGCATCAATATCGACATCTGGACGATCGAAAATGTGGACTATCGCTATGTCGGCGGGCGAGGGGCCATCAGCATCACTGACGTGATCAAATATTCCAGCAATGTGGGCATGGTGCATATCATGCGGAAGTTGCCTTCAGCGCAGTACCACAACTGGCTAGAGCGCCTTGGCATCGGGCAACCCACGGGCATTGATTTAGACTTTGAAGCAGCCGGTTTTTTGAAAGAACTGGAGGATTTTGTAGGCGTTGAAGTAGCCACCGCTGCTTTTGGTCAAGGATTATCCTTAACCCCCCTTCAGCTTCTCCAACTCCATGCCAGCTTAGCCAACGGGGGGCGCTTAGTCACGCCCCATGTGGTGCAAGGGCTAGCAGAACCCGATGGTACGCTTCAGTGGCAACCGGATCGTCCTGAGCCTCAACAGGTGTTCTCCCCGGACACAACCCGATCGGTGATGGAGATGATGGAAGTAGCCGTAGCCGACGGCACAGGTGAAGCAGCTCAGATTCCCGGCTATCGTATTGCTGGCAAGACCGGAACGGCTCAAAAAGCCAGTGAACAGGGGGGATATGAAGAATATGCAAAAATCACCAGCTTTGTGGCTGCGTTTCCGGTCGATGAGCCGCGCTACGTGATCTTGGCAGTAGTTGATGAACCCAAGGGTGAGAATACCTTTGGTTCAACCGTCGCAGCCCCCGTGGTGCGATCGGTGATGGAGGCATTGATTGCCATCGATGGAATTCCACCGAGCCGCGATCGCGCCATCGTGCCCTAGCTGCTGGGTCGTTTCTTCACCATGAGGTTCCTGATTGAGTCTTGCCATGAAAAGCTTCTTTCGTTTTCTCAACAAGTCCGATTACTTGCTGCGTGAAACCCTCTTAGGCCTCAAGCGAGGCGGCTGGATGAACTGGGCTGCCATCAGCACGGTGACGGTCTTACTCTTTCTGTTTGGCATTAGTCTGCAGTCATCGTGGCAACTCGAAGCTCTACTCAACCAGTTTGGCAGTCAGTTAGAAGTTTCGGTTTACCTAGAAACAGGGGTACAAGCGGATCTGCTAGGCCCTTCCTTGCAGGATATTGTTGGGGTGAAGTCTGTGATCCCCACATCAAAGGAAGAAGCTTGGGATAGCTTGGTGCGTGACTTGGGGCTGTCCGATATTCAGGGTGCAACGCAGCAACTGAATGGTAATCCACTGGTGGATGAGCTCACGGTGAAAGTAGCATCACCAGAAGACGTGCCACGGGTCGCGGACTATCTCAAGCAAGTGCAGGGGGTCGATGAGGTGCTTTATATTAATGAAGCCGTCAACCAAATTGCTCAGCTTAACCAAGGATTAAACTGGGTCAGTATTGGGATGACCACCGTGCTGAGTATGACGGCGATCGCTGTCATTACCACCACAATTCGCCTGATTGTCATGGCCCGGCGGCACGAGATTGAAGTGATGCAGCTCGTCGGGGCGACCACCACCTGGATTTACCTACCGTTTATCCTCCAAGGCATTACCTTCGGCATTGTCGGGGCAGCGATCGCTTGGGGACTGATCTTAGGTCTGAGAGAGTTTGTAGGGCAACTGCTCAGTCAGCAGGCAGACTTTATTCGCTTCTTGTCTACGGGATTGGAGTTAGCGCCCCAGCAGGCTTTACTCTTACCGCTCATTTTGTTGGTTCTGGGCAGTTCTGTTGGTCTAATGGGCAGTTTGCTGGCCGTACGCCGCTTTGCCTTGCATTAACCTGCAAGTCTACCCATTGGGTAGGAGGCAGGAGGACTTTGGCATTGGGAGGCGATCGAAGCTTCGAGAAGTGTTCCCTGCGGGGGATCAGCGGGGGATTGAAGGCAGAATGTCTCAGACAGGAATTGTTTACCGGACATAACAACATCTGACCAGGCTATCAAAGCTTCATGCCTTACGAGAGGTGCATTACGGCTGCGCCTAACAGCACGCTACGGTTATGGATGTTCATGTTCACCGGGAGATGACTCGTCCTGAGCCGTGTGGACTCATCTTCTATCCTTCGATCAGACCAAGGGCGATCGCGAGTATCCCAGCCGAACTTGCGGTCAATCAGAGCGTGGTGAAGATAATAAGCATGAAAAAGCGCCCCCGAGGGGGCGCTCTTCGTCAGACTAGCTTAGCGATGGATTAACCGATTTCAGGTGCATCCACAGCAGCCAAGTCGAGCGGGAAGTTGTGAGCGTTGCGCTCGTGCATCACTTCCATACCCAGGTTGGCGCGGTTCAAGACATCCGCCCAAGTTCCGATGACACGACCCTGAGAGTCAATCACAGACTGGTTGAAGTTGAAACCGTTCAGGTTGAACGCCATGGTGCTAATACCCAGAGCGGTGAACCAGATGCCGACCACGGGCCATGCACCCAAGAAGAAGTGCAGGGCGCGGGAGTTGTTGAAGCTGGCGTATTGGAAGATCAAACGACCGAAGTAGCCGTGTGCCGCAACGATGTTGTAGGTCTCTTCTTCTTGACCAAACTTGTAGCCGTAGTTCTGAGATTCGGTCTCGGTCGTCTCACGCACCAGGCTGGAGGTCACCAACGAACCGTGCATCGCGGAGAACAAGCTACCACCGAAGACACCGGCTACTCCCAACATGTGGAAGGGGTGCATCAGGATGTTGTGCTCTGCTTGGAACACGAACATGAAGTTGAACGTACCGGAAATACCCAAGGGCATTCCGTCGGAGAAGGAACCTTGTCCAATCGGGTAGATCAGGAAGACTGCAGAT
>DATNRH010000500.1 GCA_036703605.1 Candidatus Obscuribacterales bacterium
ACCAAGGGCAAGTATAAGGTACTGTCCTGAAATGCTCAGGAGATGACGCAACAGGGCGGATGCATCCAGTGCCCGGACGAGGAGCACACATGCCCCCCCGAAGAGAGCCAGGCGCAATCCCAACCAGATTTCCGATCGATGCCATCGTATGTTCAAGGCCATGCTGTTTTCCGTCTTACGCGGGAAGCGTGTAACTGTGATGCCTGTGTATTCTCCCCCTGAGTCAACACTGCTCCTGAAATCGCACAGTCCTCCATTGACCCGACGGATCAACTAAAGCTGCCGCCCGATCGGCATTTGCGGTCGCCAATATCTCCAACTCGGTCATCCGTTGGGCCAGGTGACCACGTATCTGGTCCCTTCGATTCCACACCCCATCAATCGCCATCCAGAGCGCATCTGCGTCTAAACCATGAAAAGAAAGTGTTTGTTTTTCAAGCCCCAGCGCCCCCATGAACCCATCAACCTTGGGGCCATAGCTAATAGCGATCATGGGAGTGCGTGCTACTGAAGCAAAAACCAACGAGTGCAGTCGAGTCCCTACCACCAACTTACAGAGCCGCAATAGAGTCAAGATCTGGTCGGGTCTGATCTCTTCCGTAACAGCTATAGAATTCTGCCCATGCTGCATCCGCTCTTGGATGGTGCGAATGGCCAGGATGTCGTTATCTGGATCTTCGCTATTCATGGGCAGGAACAAAACACTGGCTCGCTCGCTCATGCGATCACAAACTTTAGCTAAAACGGTATAGTAATTCTCTACGTCTTCAGGTAGAAACCTATCGTAGTGGTGAACATGATAGCCATGAGTGGCCGAGAACACATGAGGGCACATGGCTACCAAGTCAGTAGCTCCGGATGAGACATTCTGAATACGTTCCCCTAACGTGGCCGGTAAGGGCGCCTTTGGACATTGAAATGTCACCACAGGGTCGGTGTAAATTTCAATGTGCCGAGAGGGATCGCCCAGCAGGTCTTGGATGATAGAAACACTGCTGGCTTCACGTACGGTGATCAGAGGGATACTTCGTAACATCCAACGACTCAGTAGGCGACTGACACGATCGCGAATGGGTCGGGCGCTAATGGCATAGGTCATAACGTGAACACCGCTCAATCGAGCAACGGTGACCAGCAGCAGAAATGCCAATAGATGAAAACGATCCTCGTAAATCGGTGTACCCCCTCCTACCAAAAAAAGATCAGCCCGGTGTAGAGCGTGAATCGCTTGCACAAATTGGTAGCGCTGGCTTATAGCGTGAATACGAAGGTTGTCCAATTCCAGTGGTTTTAATAATTCCTCAGTCAATGCAGGGCGGTTGGAGAAAACC
>DATNRH010000501.1 GCA_036703605.1 Candidatus Obscuribacterales bacterium
CATGAAATTAGTAGAATTGCTGGCGCGGGAATTGAAGGTGTGGCCATATCATCTAGGCGCTATGGCGATAAGCCAAGATCCTGACGGCTCTCTAAATCGACTTGATCGCGGATTAGGTGTTGATGATGCTTGCTTAGCGTCTATTGGAGGCACATGGCCTAGCAATACATGGACTCGGTTTAGCCTGATGACTCCAACCTCAACAGCCACCGACCACGCCACCGCCATCGTCACCATCGCCGACTGGGAAGCTGAGGTAGCGCGTCTGGCTAAGCCTGAGTGGATTCGGCATCGGGGCGGTAAGTGTCCTATTGAGGCTGGTTTCTTGATTGATGTGCGTCATCGTGATGGATGTATAGGGACTAGATGCAATCCATTTTCTGGCAAATGGGATTGGAGGCATTCGGGGCATGAGACCGACATCATGGCTTACCGCATTTGCGAGCCTGAGCAGGCGCCTCAGAAGGCATGGCACAGCACCGCACCGTTAAGCGATGAAGAAAGGGCGCATGCGTTCGAGGCGGATATAGAATTCCCATCTGGCGTAATCCATTTTGCTGGCCCCATCCAGTGGCGCGACCGCATCCGCGAAATCGACATCACCGTCGAAGCCCTCGAAGAAGAACGCGCAGGCCTGGTGCAGCAGCTTGAGGATGAGGGGTTTCGGTTGATTAGCGCGGTTAATGCGAAGATCGCCGCAGTCGCGCAGGCACATGAGGATATGAGCGATTGGCGCAACTGGATGGATGGTGATTTGGTTGAGTGTATATCGCACGAAATCGAATGGAGCGATAAGACTGACATTGGAAGCATTTGCAAGATAGATGGCTCTCCGCTGTTTGACGAAAATGGACTCCACATCTTTGTGGCTGGCTATTTTATGAACCCTGCCGACTTCCGCTGGCACTCCCGCCCATCCGTCTGACCCACAAGGCCAGCTAATAACTGGCCTTTGCTTGTAACCCCACCCGCCTAGCGTTACAATCAGGCCTTAGCCCCTACTAGGGCGCGTGGAGGCCAAACGCAAAACGGTTGTTAGCCTTGTGATTACATGCCTTACTCCGGCATCAGCGGCGCAACTGATTTGGATCAGTAAAATGATCGTAGCTTAGAGCAGGCAGTGATGCCCTTTCTCACCCGCC
>DATNRH010000502.1 GCA_036703605.1 Candidatus Obscuribacterales bacterium
CCTCGTCCATCTGAATCAAGCCATACCACTTCATGTCATCGAACTCAGGTTATTCAAGATCCGCAATAGAAAAGGACGGGCACCCACTGGGGAGCGCCCGTTCACCTCAAGATTTTGGGGATCAAGACAGAGACTACTCAGCCGTAGCCAGCTCATTTTCGCCGCGAGGACGGCGGCGGGTAAGAGTGTTGAACAGCATTTGCCCGATCGCTTTCACCAAGTTGCCTTCCAGTTCCATGAACATTTTCATGTTCATACCGAAGGCGGCGTTGGCTTCATCCACGATTTGGTCGGCCATGTCATCCGTAATGGGCAAAGCATCCAGGGATTGGCGATAGCTGACCTTGAACTCTTTTTCGTCAGGAATATCAGCAAATTCGTAGAACGCCGTGCCTTCTCCATTGTTCAAGTTCATGCCGCGCTGGGCAATTCCCTTGAGGATCTGACCGCCGGATAGATCACCGAGATAACGAGTATAGGATTGAGCAATTAACAATTCTGGCTGGGTTGCAGACACTTCGCGGATGCGCTGCACATAGGCTTGGGCCGCAGGAGATGGAGCAACCTGCTCCCGCCAGTTGCTGCCATAGTAGTAGTGCAAATCTTGCTCTAGGCTGGCTTTCCGCTCAAGTTCGGGAAAGTAAATTTTGGAGAGAATAGGATGCTCTTTGTGCTTCTCCAGCTCTTCTTCAATGGCAGAGTAAACAAAGTACAGGTTGGCCACGAGTTTTCGATAGGAATTTTTCTCAACGACTCCCTTCAAAAAACATTTCACAAATCCCACGTTTTCTGCCATCGTGTGGGACTTCTTGGTTCCTTCTTTTAACTTGGTGGCTAGATTACTGCTCACTTTTAACTTGGTGGCTAGATTACTGCTCATGCTCAATATCCTAATGAACGTCTCAATGCTGGGCTTTTATACGTCAGTCACCAAAATGCAACCCCTATCAGTGCTTACTGGGGTCAGCTACTGCGTGCATTCAAAAAAAAGCTGCCTAGATTGTTACGATAGTCCGATTGTATGAGGACTATCATGAAAAAATTTTACGCAAGACCGGTGCCATCCTCACGGTTTTTCATGAGTTGTAACAAACCTAGGAGAGCGATCGCTCTCCTAGGCATGACATGCTCGACATCAGTACTAGGCTCGACCCTGATCTCGGCCCAGAGGTTATGCATTCGGCCAGGCTCAGGCGCGAGTCACTTCCAGCAGCCGCGAGAAGTAAAACCGGGTCTTGGTCATGGCATTGCGCTGCACCGTCCAGCCATTGCGCTCAAGGGCAGCCACTACATCAGTCTCACGGTGCAGGTAGGCACGGGTGGCTTTGCTGGGGCCAGGGAAAAAGTCGCCCACTTTTTTCAGCAAACTGTAGGCCGTCGTTTTGGGCGCAAAGCTAAGAATGAGACGAGATTCTGCCAGGCTGCTAAGATGGGCAATCATATCCGCCGACTTGTCATCGGGGTAGTGGATCAAGACATCTAGGCAAATAACTGTGTGGTATTTGCCCGATAGGCTTTCTAGATCTTGAGCCATGAAGCTGGGGTTATCGCGCTGATTGAGGGTAGCGATCGCCCGCACCTGAGCCTCTCCCACCATCTTGTCCGAGATGTCGCTGGCATAGACCCGCGCCCCCCGTTGGGCCAGGGGAATGCTAAGACTACCCACTCCACAACCCGCATCACAGATGGATAGACCGGGAAGATTTTGGTCAGCATCAAGCCAGGTGAGCACCGTATCAATGGTTTTTTGATGACCCGTGCGAATATCAAGCTGAACGGTATTGACCTGGCCGTTGCCATAAATGCGTCGCCAGCGATCAAATCCGGTTTCGTTAAAGTATTCCCGAACAATGGTTTTATCGTCGTTCTTCGGATTGGTAGCTAGGCTCATAGAAGTTTAGGATGCCGTACGTCTTGGGCAGAAATGTCAACGAGAATGAGGGCGATCGCACTCGAAGCTGCTGAATGGAGATCCAGCTAGAAGGCGACCGCTCTCCTACAGTTTAAGGACTATGCTGATCGTAATAGGTATCGGCGACGTTACAAACTCTGGATATGAGTCCAGCTTAGAAATTGGGATCTAGCAAGGTAGGCCGTTCAATGCAGTCTGCTACCTCCTCGGTGGGTACAGGTGGGCTGCAAATGTAGCCTTGGATCGCGTAGCAGCCGTGTTTTTTGAGGAATGAAAGCTGGTCGCGGGTTTCCACGCCTTCGGCAATCACCTTCAAATTTAAGCTTTGGGCCATGGCAATAATGGCAGTGGTAATAGCAGCATCCTGCTTATCCTCAATAATTCGGCAGACAAAAGATTGGTCAATTTTCAGCAGCGTGATCGGCAGCCGCTTCAGGTTGCTCAAGGAAGAATAACCCGTACCAAAGTCATCCACCGCAATCCCCACCCCCATATCTCGCAACTGGTTGAGGGTTTGCACCGCATCATCAATATTTTCCATCAAGCTGGTTTCGGTTAGCTCCAGCATGAGGCAGGTGGGATCGAGCTGGGTTTCTTGAAGCACCTGGGTAATGTGATGCACCAAGTTGGTGTGCTTGAATTGGCGGGCAGAGAGATTGATGGAAATTTTTAAGGTCGCTAAGGATCGATCTTGCCAAACCTTCAACTGAGAGACTGCCGTAGACAGCACCCATTCGCCAATTGGGGTCATCAAACCCATATCTTCGGCAACCACCATAAAATCTGCGGGCAGTAAGAGCCCCCGAGTGGGGTGATTCCAGCGCAGCAGGGCTTCTAGCCCCAGCAACCGCCCGGTAATCACATTAACTTGGGGTTGATAATACAGCTCAAACTCTAGTTCAGCGATCGCCCTCTGGAGGTCTAGCTCCAACTGGCGACGATCTTGATCCATCTGGGTCATAGCTGGATCATAGATTTGATACCCCTGGCTCCCCTTCTGCTGCCCCCAATGCTCGGCGGTTTCTGCCCGAGGCAAGAGGGCATCCGGCGTTTCGCCATGCTCAGGATAGAGGGCTGCACCGAGATTGACCCGAATATTGAGAAGATGATCGCCCAACTCATAGGGCTGTTGAAGCTGGTCAATCAAGTGCTGAGCCAACACGCCCACATCTTCCGGCACTAAAATATCTGCCCAGACCACACAAAACTCATTGCCCCCGAGGCGAGCAACAATGCGATCGCTCCCGGCTATGTTCAGTAAGCGATCGCCAACTGCCTTCAGCAGCATGTCCCCCACCGATTGACCATAGAGGCTATTCACATCGCGAAACCGACGAATGTTGACACAAAACACCGCCACGATGGTAGAGCTACGTTGCTGTTTGAGGGGACGCAGCAATTCGTTGAGACGATGGCGCAGCAAAATCCGGTTGGGTAAATTGGTCAGCGGGTCGCTGTAGGCCACCTGGCTCAAGTTCGCCACCGTTCGCTTCATTTCATTCACGTAGGGATCGGTGACACTGGCCTTTTTCGACAGACGAGCCGTAATCGCCTGCAGCAACTCGGCACTTGTAAACGGCTTCGTTAAGTAATCATCTGCGCCCAGGATCATACCCTGGCGCATATCAGAGCGATCGGCCTTAGCGCTCAAAAAAATAAAAGGAATGATAGCAGTTTCAGCATCATCCGATAGCTCTCGAAACACTCCATAGCCATCGAGCAGCGGCATCATAATGTCACAAATAATTAAATCCGGCAGATAGCTCCTAGCCGCTTCTACGCCAGCCTGACCATCGCCTGCCTCAATAACCTGAAAATTTCCATAGTGTAAAATTCGCGCAATATTCGAGCGAATTGCTTGTTCGTCTTCAATAACTAAAATTGTTTTCATCAGATCCCTCAATCATGGGCATAACAGATTTAGCGCGTCTAGTGAGCCACACCGATGACTAGCTATAGGAGGTGACAGCAACCCATCGGTGATTGACTCAGCTAGGTCATACCGCTTCATCGCTTCATTCATGAACTATCCGTCCAACGTGACATCGTTCATTGTTCTGAAGCGCAACAGAGTCTGGGGCAATGGAGTACCTGGGGACGATAGATACCAAGTAAAGACATAAATCTATGCATATCTTCATACATGTCCTGGTTATCCCGGAACATCTATGCGTAAGCTGCATACTAACTATCGGACTAACTAGCGGACTGATCATCGGTCTGGTTGCCCCAACCGATTGATACGTGAGCTTGCCGACCTCCTTCAATCCTAATCTGCAAGCAGCAGGTCTGACAGAACAGCACCATGGGTTGGCTTCTCAGAGGAGGAGCCTCAGGCAACCGAAGGTGAGTCTTGATCGTGGCGGTGTTTTGAGCGGCTTAAAAACCGCTTGGTTGGCCAGCTAAACGCATGATGATTGGCAGATATCCCGTGGATCGGTTGTCCTGCAAACACACCATATCAATCACTGGATAGCATTTTGCCTGACTATAAATTACTGTAACTTTTTGCGAACAAACGATACGAGCTGCGTCACCTGTTTCTTGAGGGTATTCACTTCGCTTTGGAGGTGAGCATTATGGGTTTGCAGGGTTTTAATGTCTGCCCGGAGGCTTTCCAGCAGATGATGGGCCTCATCGGGTGGGCTAGGCTGAGCCTCAACGGCTGGAGTAAGGCGGGACGTCTGTCCATTGCTGTCTGCTACTGCCGCCACCATGGGTCTGGCATGGCGACGGTCTTTGGCCTTGATCATGGCGGCCTTGATGGCTTTCATGAGCACGGGTGCATCAAAGGGCTTACTCAAAAACTCAAAATAGTCAAACAGTTCTGGTACGGCGGCGACTACATCCTCCTTTCGCCCCGACATCATGACCACAGGGATGCGACACAGGACGGCATCTTTCTGCATCCGCTGCACCACCTCCCAACCGTTCATATTGGGCATAAAGAAGTCGATGACCACTAAGCTAGGCTGTTCCTGCTGAATCACATCGATTCCTTCTGCCCCATCCTTGGCTTCAAACACTTCGAAATTGCCCTGAGGCAGCATGTCTCGAACTTGCATCCGGATGATGCGGCTATCGTCAACAATTACAATTTTTTGCCTGGCCATAGCAACTGGTAGTCAGTGGTGAGGACGGAATCAAACAATACCCAAGTCACAGCAGGTCATATCAGCCGTCAAGATGGGGTAGGTCAACGGTGCCAACAGGATCGAGAACACTAGGGGGAAGACTATCCGCCTAGGTCAACAGTTCCGTGATGGGTGTGCTGCAAAACTTGAGGTTCTCCCCCCATGGTTCGTATGGGAGGTCTGTGTGTAGATGTCAGGTTGATCCATGTCTTCTCTCGGCGACTGCCGCAACACGGCGAGAGACATCTGTAGGCTAACGCAGACCAAGGTCTAACCGCTGATCCTACAGTTCTACCCTATTTATTTCACCCTAGACCGGATTGAATCCGGAGATCACCCCGCTATTTAGTCTGCCCCAATGGTTAGTATTTATTTTCATCTTGGTTAAGCGGTTTGGACAAGATGGCAGCGATCGCCCTCCAGCCACACCTCAGCTAACTCTTTTCAGGCAACTCATTTCAGGCAACTCCTCTTAAGCAATTGTATTGACTGTCCGAGTATTGGCATACTGATAGAAACAGACATTGCACAGCCCGAACCCTTGGTTCCCCTCCTGCTGCCGATGGGTATGCATTCAGGAGGGGCGATCGCTTTGGGCTCTGCATTCACGCCTAGACCTAGTTGTAGACCGACGTTGACCATGACCTCTGCTTTTCTCGATCGTCTTCATCACCCCAGTCGTCCCGTGATTGTGTTTGACGGAGCCATGGGGACGTCTTTACAGGCACAAAACTTGACCGCCGCAGACTTTGGTGGACCAGAGTATGAAGGCTGCAACGAATATTTGGTGATCACGGCTCCGGAGGCCGTGCGCAAAGTCCATGCAGACTTTTTGGCAGCCGGGGCCGATGTGATTGAGACCGATACCTTTGGCGGTACGTCGATTGTCCTGGCTGAATACGACTTGGGCGATCGCGCCTATGAGCTCAACAAAACGGCAGCGGCATTGGCAAAATCGGTGACGGCCGACTTTGCCACCCCCGACAAGCCGCGATTTGTGGCCGGATCCATCGGGCCAGGCACCAAACTACCAACCCTGGGGCATATTGACTACGACACCCTCAAAGATGCCTTTGTGGAGCAGGTGGAGGGCTTATTGGATGGTGGGGTAGATCTGTTTATTGTGGAAACCTGTCAGGATGTGCTGCAAATTAAGGCGGCGCTGAATGCCATCGAGCAGGTGTTTCAAGCGAAGGGCGATCGCCGGCCGGTGATGGTATCGGTGACCATGGAAGTAACGGGCACCATGCTGGTGGGCTCGGATATCAGCGCCGTGCTAACCATTTTAGAACCCTATCCCATCGACATTTTGGGGCTCAACTGCGCCACCGGCCCCGACCGCATGATGGAGCATATCAAATATCTCTGCGAACAGTCGCCCTTTGTGGTGTCCTGCATTCCCAACGCGGGGCTGCCGGAAAATGTCGGCGGGCACGCCCACTACAAGCTGACGCCGATGGAATTGCGCATGGCCCTGACTCGCTTTGTGGAAGATTGGGGAGTGCAGGTGGTGGGCGGCTGCTGCGGCACCCGGCCGGATCACATTGCCCAGCTATCGGAACTGGCGACCCAGTTCGCACCCAAACCCCGCGACGTGCGGCAGGCGATCGTGCCTCGGCTACCGCTGCACTACACCCCCGCTGCCGCTTCTATCTACTCGGCCCAGCCCTATGACCAAGACAACTCCTTCTTAATCATTGGCGAACGCCTCAACGCCAGCGGCTCGAAGAAATGCCGCACCTTGCTGAATGAGGAAGACTGGGATGGTCTTGTGGCCTTGGCTAAATCCCAGGTGAAGGAAGGGGCCCATGTTCTAGATGTGAACGTCGATTATGTCGGTCGAGATGGCGTCAAGGATATGCATAACCTGGTGTCGCGCCTGGTGACCAATGCCACGCTGCCCCTGATGCTCGACTCCACGGAATGGCAAAAGATGGAAGCGGGGCTGAAGGTGGCCGGCGGCAAATGTTTGCTCAACTCCACCAACTATGAGGATGGAGAAGAGCGCTTCCTGAAAGTGCTAGAGCTCGCCAAGCAATACGGTGCAGGCGTGGTGATCGGCACCATTGACGAAGAGGGCATGGCGCGCACGGCCGAACGCAAGTTTGCCATCGCTCAGCGAGCCTATCGCGATGTTCTAGACTTTGGCATTCCTGCCCATGAAATTTTCTACGATCCCCTGGCGCTGCCGATTTCCACCGGGATCGAAGAGGATCGGGCCAATGGTAAAGCAACCCTGGAGGCGATCGCCCAGATCCGCCAAAACCTTCCCGGCGTCCACATTGTGCTGGGTATCTCCAACATTTCCTTTGGGCTTAACCCGGCTGCCCGAGTCGCGCTCAACTCCATGTTCCTGCACCTAGCCATGGAGGTGGGGCTGGACGCTGCCATTGTCAGCGCCTCCAAGATTCTGCCCTTGGCTAAGATTGATCCCCACCATCAAACCGTCTGCCGACAGCTAATCTTTGATGAACGACAGTTTGAGGGCGATGTCTGCACCTACGATCCCCTCACGGAACTCACCCAGTTGTTTGAAGGAGCCACCACCAAGCGCGATCGCTCCCAAGACAAAACCCTGCCCATTGAAGAACAGCTCAAACAACACATTATTGATGGTGAACGCATTGGTCTAGAAGACGCCCTTGCCCAGGCCCTAAACCACTATGCGCCCCTAGAGATCATTAATACCTTCCTCCTTGATGGCATGAAAGTGGTGGGAGACCTCTTCGGCTCTGGGCAGATGCAGCTTCCCTTTGTGCTGCAATCGGCTGAAACCATGAAGGCGGCCGTGGCCTACCTAGAGCCGTTTATGGACAAAGAAGCCTCTGACCAAAATACCGGCAAGGGCACCGTGATCATTGCCACCGTCAAGGGCGACGTTCACGACATTGGCAAAAACCTTGTGGATATCATCCTATCCAACAACGGCTATCGGGTGATTAACCTCGGCATCAAACAGCCGGTTGACAGCATTATCGACGCCTACGAAACCCATCGCGCCGACTGTATCGCCATGAGCGGCCTGCTGGTGAAATCAACGGCGTTTATGAAGGAGAACCTAGAAACCTTCAAAGAACGTGGCATCACAGTGCCGGTGATTCTGGGCGGTGCGGCTCTGACGCCGAAATTTGTCTATGAAGATTGCCAAAATGCCTATAACGGTCGGGTGATTTATGGCAAGGATGCCTTTGCCGACCTGCATTTCATGGATAAGCTTATGCCGGCCAAGGGGCAGGGAGAGTGGGATGATCGCCAAGGGTTCTTGACGGAGGCGGCCGATCTACCCTTAGATGGCGTGGCGACGACAGGGGCTCCGGTTGAGGAAAGCAACGACGTTGACTCCCAACCCGTGGACGAACCCGCTAATACCGAACGATCAGAAGCGATCGCCCTAGATATTCCTCGCCCCACCCCGCCTTTCTGGGGAACCCAAGTGCTGAATCCTGCCGATATTCCCATGGACGAAGTGCTGTGGTATCTCGACCTGCAGGCCTTGGTGGCAGGGCAGTGGCAGTTCCGTAAACCCAAGGGGCAGTCTCGGGAAGACTACGACGCCTTCCTCGCCGAGAAGGTTTATCCCATCCTCGACCATTGGAAGCAAAAGATCCTCGACGAAGACCTGCTGCAACCCCAGATCGTCTACGGCTATTTCCCCTGCCAGTCCGATGGCAATGCCCTGCATCTCTACAATCCCGATCATCCCACCGAGACAGCCGACAAGCCCCTGGCCACCTTCCAGTTTCCTCGGCAGCGATCGCTGCGGCGGTTGTGCATTGCCGACTTCTTTGCGCCGGTAGACTCCGGGCAGATCGACGTGTTTCCCATGCAGGCGGTGACGGTGGGCGAACGCGCAACAGCCTATGCCAAGCAGTTGTTTGACAGCAACCAATATACCGACTACCTCTATTTCCATGGGCTAGCGGTACAGGTCGCCGAAGCCTTGGCCGAATGGACCCATGCTCGCATTCGGAGGGAATTGGGTATTGGAGCAGAGGATCCTACGACGATTCGTGATGTGCTGGCCCAGCGCTATCAAGGATCACGTTACAGCTTTGGCTACCCCGCCTGCCCCAATATGCAGGATCAGTATGTGCTGCTGGAACTGTTGGACACGCAGCGCATTCAGTTACATATGGACGAAAGTGAACAACTCTACCCAGAGCAGTCCACCACAGCGATTATTGCCTACCATCCTCAAGCCAAATACTTTAGCGCTTAAGGTTTCTCGCCTAAGGGGGATGCTCGGCGCTTGTCTATGTGCTGGTATGGGCTGGGGAACAGTCTAGATCGTGAACGGCGATCGCTCTCCAATGGTTCAGGATTGTGCCAGGTGGCAGCGGGCAACGCGTTAGAATGAAATGCTTTGAGGCGATCGCTTAAGCCACGATGACGAGCAGCGATCGCCCCTGCGCTAGAGCGATCGCTCATATCCCATTGCAAAGCATGAAGACATCCTCTAGTGAGACGACGACCGCAGGACAAGCCTCTATGATAATCATGGAGTCCATGCGCAATGGGTTCAACTTCGGCGAACTCCGATGGTTGACCCTGACGAATAACATGTAGGAGCGTTGTGACATGCTTGGGTTTTGGACAAAATTCGCCCGCCGCGATCGCCTGATGTATCCCCTAGTCGGCACATACCGAGCCCTAAGCTCTGCCTCTGCAGATGAGCTATGGCAAAAGGTGGTGAATTTTGCTGATGTCTCTTGGCATCCCATTCTGGCACGCACCAACGTCCCTCGGGGGCTACTCCCTAAGCCTGGTCTGATTTTTGAGGCCGTCACTCGGCTATCGCCCATTCCCATCCGAATTTTTGTGGAACGGGTCAATCCCCGAGAATTGCTGAGCATTCGAATTATGGCCATGCCAGGAGTAGAAGAACGCGTCACCTATCGCGTGGAATCAACCCTGTGCGGCAGCTACATTTCCTACTCTGTGACCCTTAAGGGTTGGCTCTCTCCCCTCGTGTGGTCTATTATTCGTCCCTATGCAGAGAAAGTGGTGGATCGCCTAGTTCATGCCGCCGAACAAGATCGTCTATCTGCTGCGCTCCCCGGTGGTTCACGCCCCGTCCGCAGTAGCTTTCAAGACTTACTAAGCCTAACGCTCATGGTCGGCAGCGTTAGCCTCTGGATAGGACAACCCCTCTGGTGCAGTGTTTAACACGTTTCCGATTATAGGTATTAGGAGAAGCGTTGAGCACCTCCTCGTATCGTTCTGCATTCGACTGCTAGACTATATCGTTGACTAGCGAAGCAGGTCGTCCCTGCGTTAGGAGTTGGAAAACCCGCAAGATGTCGTTGAAGGTGGGGATGCTGTGTCGAGTCGAACTGTGATCTGTTGTGCTCTACGCCAAACCAGTCTGATTCTTGGGCTACTGGCGATCGCCAGTTGTGCGTCCCATTCGGATCAGGTCGAACAATTGCTAGACACGAATGCCTGCCCGACCTGTGACTTGTCTGGCACCAATTTGCAGCGCCTCGACTTACAGCAAGCTGATTTAAGAGGAGCGAATCTTCAAGAAACAAACCTCCAACAAGCTAATTTACGTGACGTACTCCTGATTGGAGCAAACCTACAACAGGCCAATCTCATCCGCGTCAATTTGGATGATGCCATTTTGGTTAACGCGAACCTACAATCGGCTAACTTACAGCGAGCCCGGCTGAGGGGTGCCGATCTACGAGGGGCTCAGTTTAGTGGGGCCAATCTCGAATCAGCAGACCTCAGCCATTCCTCTTTAGATCCCGTAGCGCTCGAATCTGCAACGTTATGCGCTACGGTCATGCCTGACCAAACAACAGAAAATCGAGATTGCGATTAGTGGGGTGCGTCCCACGTTTATTGCCCTCACCCTCAATCCCCCTCCCAGAGCAGGCAAGGGACTCTGAAGCCGCCCTCTGCTTCCTTCTTGGGACAAGGACTAGGGGATGAGGGCCAACTTACAAACCTGGGCTACACCCAGTGCGATGTTCGCACTGGCTCCTAGCTGCCTCGACGATTCCCCCAATCAACCCATCAACTTGGCCCAGGCTGGAAACTAGGCTAACGGGGGCGATCGCTCCTAGCTTGACCTATCTGCGCCACTGTCATCTAGCCCAAGGGCGCGATCCGTGCTGTGTAAGCAGCCCCGTCTAGACCCTCGCCCACATCGGCTGTTTCATCGTCAATCATGCCGTTGAGGCGTTCAATCCGGTCAGCCGTGTTGGGGTGCGTACTGAGGAATGTCGGAACAGAGCCCCCGCCCAATAGTTTTTCCATAAATGACACCATGGCAGAAGGGGCATAGCCAGCCTCGACAATAGTCGCTAGCCCTAGTTCATCAGCCTCGTATTCATCTTGACGACTGTTGGGTCGGTTAATCGCTAGCTCAACCCCAATGGCCACGGCTGTGTTGCGATCTAGCCCTGCTGCAGAGGCTACACCAGCGGCGATCGCCCGTTCACGCATTTGCTTTACGGCATGACGAGCAACAATATGACCAATTTCATGGCCGATGACGCTGGCCAATTCTGCCTCATTGTCCGCCTCTTCAATCAACCCTGTCGTGACATAGACATAGCCGCCCATGGTCGCAAAAGCATTCACCTGCTCATCATCCACCACTTGGAATACGTAGGGAATGTCAGAGCGATCGCTGTAGGGTACGAGAGCTTGACCAATTTCATCAATATAGGCATTCACCGATTGATTGGTGTAAAGCGAAAATTGCTGCGTCACCAATTGTTCATTAATTTGTCCACCAATCTGCACCTCTTGGGAGTCAGACATATTGGACAACTGAATGACCTGAATGCCTCGAAAAATTAATTCAAGGAAGCTCAGAGCCTGTCCTGGTTGTGGTGTGCCCAGAACAAGTCCTAACGCCATGACTACAGACATCAGCCCATAAAACCAGCGGCGGCGAAGTTGACGATAAAGCGTGGGGAGGAAGTTCATCATGGTAGTAAGAGTTGAATTCAAACTGGCTTGAGATACACCAGACGCCATACCCAGCTACGTTGGCCAAGGTTATGACAGACTGAGGCGCAGGAAACAATCGCTATATACCATGACGCCAAGAGCATCTCTGATGTTGCCGTAGGAGCGATCGCTCTCTCAAGGTCAACACCGATCCATGGTCTACCTTCATCATACCCATCGAGGCCTAGGTCATCCCAGCCATGATGATCGAGGGCGATCGATGAAGATTATCCCCAAGGATTGTCTCCAGTTAGGTTGCCAGGGAAGCACTGCCTGGCCCTTGGAACATCAGCCAGGAGAGAAAAAAGTTAAACACAAAGATCGCCAGCAGCATGGTCACAACGGCCGTGGTCGTAGATTGTCCTACCCCTTTGGCTCCTCCAGTGGTGGTTAAGCCCCAGCTAGAGCCAATAATGGCAATCAGTAGCCCAAATACCCCAGCTTTGATGGAAGCACTGACCAGATCCCAGACGGAGAGAAAGCTTTGGGCTGAGTCGATAAACACCGTGCGGGAAATGTCATAGAGCCCTTCCGAGATCAGCATCCCACCACCCAGCCCGGTCAAAAACGACAGCAGCGTTAGAATCGGCAGCATGGCACAACAGGCGATCACCCGAGGAATCACCAGGTAGTCAATCGGGTCAGTTTTGAGCATTTGCAGGGCATCGATTTGCTCTGTCACGCGCATGGTGCCAATTTCTGCGGCAAAGGCCGATCCAACCCGTCCGGCTAAAATCACAGCGGTTAACACCGGAGCTAGTTCGCGCACAAGGGCCAGGGCTAACACGCCTCCAACGGCCGTCGTGGCTCCAAAGGCAATAAATTCTCGGGCAACTTGGATGGTAAAGACCATACCCACAAAACTGGCGGTGAGCAGCGCAATCAACAATGACTCTGGCCCCACCATAGCCATTTGGTCCAGCGTATTGCGCCGATGAATACGTCCACGGGCTAAATGGACAACGACTTGACCGCCGAGGAGGGCGGCGGCAATCAGGCGCTGAAACCAGCGACTTAGACTAGACGTGCTCAGTTGTCCGCTCAATGGAGGTGTCCTTGGAAGAGTATAAGGGGGTTAGACGGGAAACAGCATACTGGGCGATCGCGCCTATGACAAGCATCCCATGAACAGATCAGGCACAAGGAAGGCATGATTCTCACGCTAGCCTATTCTGGCTTCCAGAGCGAAACCGCCGGGACGCACCGGCACCGGTACGCTTTAGTATAAGGCTCTGGTTCTCCCGTAACAGCGATCGCCCTGATTGACCTTCAGGAACCGAATTGAAACACCCACGAACCTTCTAAAACTCTCTATGCTGAAAGATGGTGGGGCTGCCATACCCCTAACGGCGCTGTTACCTTTTAGTTATCAACGTTTTCTCCCCTTATGATGCGATATTCCATGCGATGTAAAACCCCAGATGGGCAAGATGGACAGGGCCGCTGGGCTCCATGGCGAATGATAGCGATCGCCATGGGTCTATGCTTAAGTGTCACGCTCTGGTTAGTACCCCAGCCTAGTGCGATCGCCCGTACCTTATCTGCTCGGGCCACCGACATCCAGCCCTATCTCGATCGCGTAGACAATCAGATTACAGAGTTTACCCTCGACAACGGCATTCGCTTCATTGTCATGGAGCGTCATCAAGCGCCGGTGGTCTCGTTTATGATCCATTTCAACGTTGGGGCAGCAGAGGAAGAAGATGGCAAGACCGGCGCAGCCCACTATCTAGAGCATTTGGCCTTTAAGGGAACCTCCCTTGTAGGCACCTACGACTATGAGGCCGAACGTCCCCTGCTCGACCAATTGGATGCACTGTTTGACCAAATCTTGGCGGCACGGGCGGCGGGTGATATCGACGAGGAGGCAAGACTGCAGGCAGAGTTTGACGCTGTGCAGGCAGAGGCAGCTACCTATGTCAACCAAAATGAATTTGGACGAATTGTGGAAGAGGCTGGCGGCGTAGGCTTGAATGCCACCACTTCGGCTGATGCTACGCGATATTTTTATAGTCTACCGGCCAATAAACTAGAGCTTTGGATGTCGCTGGAGTCAGAGCGGTTCCTCGACCCAGTATTTCGCGAGTTCTATGAAGAAAAGGATGTCATTTTAGAAGAACGGCGGATGCGCACCGACAATTCCCCCGTTGGCAAAATGATTGAGGCATTTTTGGAAACCAGCTTTCCTGACTATATCTACGGTCGTCCGGTGATTGGCTATGAAGACGATCTACGGAACATGACCCGGGATGATATCTACGATTTCTATACCACCCACTACACCCCTCGGCGGATGACCGTGACCATGGTCGGCGATGTCAATCCTCGTGAGGTAGAGCGTCTGGCGCGAATCTACTTCAGCCGCTACCCCGATCGCCCCAATGCTCCTGATGTGGTGGCCGAGTTGACACCCCAAACCGAACCTCGGGACGTCACCCTCTACCTCAACTCAGAACCTTGGTATCTAGAAGGCTACCACCGGCCTGATCTCAACCATCCCGACCATTCTGTCTATACCGTCATTAACGGTATTTTGACCAGTGGACGCACGTCTCGACTCTACAAGTCCTTGGTGCAGGATGGACGAATCGCTTTGGATATGGGCGCTGCGGATGGGTTCCCGGGCGATCGCTTCCCTAATCTGGTGCTGTTTTATGGTCTAACCGCACCGGGGCATACGGTGG
Organism: Candidatus Obscuribacterales bacterium; assembly: GCA_036703605.1. NCBI lineage: Bacteria > Bacillati > Candidatus Melainabacteria > Candidatus Obscuribacterales > Candidatus Obscuribacterales bacterium. The sequence goes on from DATNRH010000502.1 coordinate 14,697, forward strand.
ATGAAATCAAAACGGTGATGAACCAAGAGTTCGATCGCTTGCGTACCGAACCGGTCACAGCCGATGAACTCGAGCGCGTTAAAACTCAATCCCTTGCCAGCTTGGTGCGCAGTCTATCCTCCAATCAAGGCATGGCTAGCCTCTTGGCATCCTATCAGGCCAAAACAGGCAGTTGGCGCAATCTCTTTTCCGAGCTAGATGCCATTAATCAAGTCACCGCTGAGGACGTGATGCGGGTCGCCCAGACCATGTTCCGCCCTGATAATGTCACCACAGGACGAATTTTGCCGCTGGAAGAACAGGAAGAAACCTAGCCAATAACCCAAGCTTAGAAGCAGGTCCTATTCGAATAGCCCCAAGCGCTTGGGGCTGGCCTGTGGCCCCACAATCTCATGAACGAAATTCTTACATTCTTGATGTCTTGGACCCATAGGAGCAAAACAACATCATGCAGCGGTTAAAGAGATGGCGAACCGGAACCGCCCCCCAGGCTTGGCAGGCTAGTCTGCAGCGCAGGCTGATGCGCTATGGCGTGGTCATGGGGCTGACCATAGCGGTACTTGTGCTAGGCTTTGGGCGATCGCCCGCCTTTGCTGATACGCCCCGGCATTACACCGAACTAGAGTTTGCGCCTCTCCCAGAAATTCAAGTACCCAACTATACGCGGGTGGAGCTTGACAATGGCATTAAAGTCTTTTTGCTGGAAGACCACGAACTGCCGCTGGTGAGCGGCATGGCTATTTTTGGCACCGGCGATCGCTTGGAGCCAGGAGATCAGGTGGGGTTGGCAGATCTGACCGGTGAGGTGATGCGCAGCGGCGGCACCCTCAATCATCCGGCCGATGAGCTTAACCAGATTCTTGAGCAGGATGCTGCCTCCATCGAAACAGGGATTGGCGGGGCCTCGGGGTCGGCTAGCTTTGATACGCTCACCAAAGATGCTGGCGAGGTGCTGCAACTGTTTGCTGAGGTGATTCGCCAGCCAGCGTTCCCCCAGGAAAAAATTGACCTGGCTAAATCCCAGCGCGAAGGGGGAATTGCCCGCCGTAATGATGATCCAGATAGCATTTTGGGCCGGGAGTTTAGCAAGCTGATCTATGGCGAGGATAGCCCCTACGCCCGCACCATGGAATACAGCACCCTCGACAATATTGCCCGCGAGGATATGGTGGCGTTTTACGATCGCTATATTCAACCCAACAACATGATGCTGGGAATTGTGGGCGATTTTGAGACCCGCGAGATGCGATCGCTGATTGAGGAAACCTTTGGCGATTGGCAAGCAACCCAGCCAACTCCTACGCTGGAGCTGCCGCCCGTGGAGCAGGCCCAGACAGGAGGCCTCTTTGTGGTGGATCAACCCCAACTCACCCAAAGTAATATTCGCATTGGTCACCTAGGTGGCCTGTTGAACGACCCTAACTACGCCAGTCTCTCGGTGATGAACGAGGTGATGAACGGCTTGGGTGGACGGCTGGTCAACGAGGTGCGATCGCGGCAGGGCTTGGCCTATGTGGTCTATGCCTTCTGGTCAGCGCGTTATGACTATCCGGGGATCTTTGTAGCGGGTGGACAAACGCGATCGGAAGCCACGGTGCCCTTTATTCAATCGGTGAAAGCCGAAATTGAAACCCTGCGAACCAGTTCAATTACCGAAGACGAGTTGACCAGAGCCCAAGACTCGGTACTCAATTCCTTTGTCTTCAGCTTTGAGCGCCCCAGCCAAATCCTCTCGCGGGTGATGAATTACGAATACTATGGCTACCCGGAAGACTTTATCTTCCAGTATCAGCAAGCGATCGCTGATACCACCATGGAGGATGTCCTCAACGCCGCCCGCACCTACTTAGATCCCAGTAAGTTGGTGACCTTGGTGGTGGGTAATATTGCAGAGATTAACCCGCCTCTCAGTGACCTAGGCATGGAGATCACACCCATTGATGTGACCATTCCCCCCCGAGGCTAGTAGAGGTTAGCAGAAGCTAGAGACGTCATCGGCTGGAGGCTGCGGCTCCCAGCCGATGGATGATCCTAGGGACGCCAGGGATATTGGCGAAAATCAGGCGATCGCTTATCCAAAAACGCCTGCTTGCCCTCACTGCCCTCCTCGGTCATGTAGTAGAGCATGGTGGCATTGCCTGCCAGTTCCTGCAAGCCAGCTTGACCATCGCAGTCGGCATTCAAGGCCGCCTTCAGACAGCGAATAGCAATGGGACTTTTCTGCAAAATTTCCTGGGCCCACTGTACCCCTTCCGCCTCCAACTGCTCCACCGGCACCACATGGTTCACCAAACCCATGTCCATAGCCTGTTGAGCATTGTACTGACGGCAGAGAAACCAAATTTCCCGCGCCTTCTTTTGACCGACAATCCTGGCCAGGTAGCTGGCCCCAAAGCCGCCGTCAAAGCTGCCCACCTTCGGGCCTGTTTGCCCAAAGATCGCGTTATCAGCAGCGATCGTCAGATCACAGAGGATATGCAGCACATGACCACCACCGATGGCATAGCCAGCCACCAGGGCAATCACCACCTTGGGCATGGAACGCATCAAGCGCTGTAGGTCCAGCACATTGAGACGGGGCACCCCCGCCTCATCTTCGTAACCCGCTGTGCCCCGCACACTTTGATCGCCACCGGAACAAAAGGCATACTTGCCGTCGGTGTGGGGACCAGCTCCCGTGAGCAGCACGACACCAATGGTTGAATCCTCTCGGGCATCGACAAAGGCATCGTAGAGCTCAAACACCGTTTTGGGGCGAAAGGCATTGCGTTTATGGGGACGGTTGATGGTGATTTTGGCAATGCCATCCATCTTGTGATAGAGAATGTCGTCGTAGGTTTTAGCCGTTTGCCAATCAATCTGCATAGAAACCAGGAATCGCGATAGGCGGACGGGGCTGAGCTAGCCCAATGCTGAGATTAGCCTATCTAGGGGAACCTGTCACGATGTCGCTGTGAGTACAGGCAAGCTGCACCCATGGCCAAGGAGATTGAGCAGCAGAACTTTTTGTGGGCAATCTTAAGAAATACCCACGCCATCGCTAGGCAAGATGGGTGGAGAGCATGTCAAATCAACGGCTTGGTTGAATCTTCCCGAGAAAATGGTGTCATGGTTTGCTCCGTTTTCATCAAAATATCCTGGACAAAGCGCTCGCTGAAGCCAGCCACAAAGGAAATCGCTAGATACAGGTAGGTGCGATTGGTTTGCTCGCGATTGCCCACCGAAACCAAGCCTGACTCTAGGGCCGCAAAGATAAAAATGGCGAAGGCAATGCCAATAATAGGCTTGAGCAGCCCTGTAAAAAACAGCACCAGTGGCTCAGGACGTTGCCCATAGACCATGTTTTGGGCTCGTACAATCACACTAATCGAGCTGCCCAAGGCTCCGCCGATCACCACAATCAGCAGCAGCGACAGGCGAATGCCCACATTCTCAAAAAACGTGCCGGTGTTGCGCAGTGTCCCCTCGTCTACCGCCACAACACTAATATCCCGAGACTCGCCGGCCGGCTCTTCAGGTTCTCTCGTGGGTTCATTGGGCGTGGGTTGAGACGAGCGATCGCTCTCCTCCACTGCTTCCTCTGCTGGCACCTGCTGGGATAACTGGGCAGGCGCAGTCTCTAGCGGGGGCAATGCAGCGGGGGGAGGTGCAGCCAAGTTGGCTGGGGATGCATCGGGTGCGGGTGTGGGCGCTACTTCGGGTTCAGGCGTGGGCGCATCTGCGCGAGGTGTGGACGAATCTGCGCGAGGTGTAGGTTCTGGGGTTGGGGTCTGCCCAGCCTTACTGCTGGCTTGGGGCATCAGAGTATAGCCCGCATTAGCGTCCAACATCTGTTCCTTGCCACCTGGGAGCTGCAGCCACATGTTGCGACTGGGCTGAATGCTGATTTGCCCCGAGGATGAGGTTACCTGCAAGGACGGCGCGGTGCCCTGAATGATCAGGTAAATCAAAAAGGGAGCGATCGCAAAGATGCTGATGAAGCCTGCCAGCCCCAGAATCAACATGGTGGACTGGGAGTTGTTAACGAAAATCTCGTAGCGAATACGGCGGCGAATGCGGCGGGCAATGGTTAGATTACGATGTTTCAGCGTCGGTGGCAAACTCGGGGTGGAAACATCGGCAGGGGGTTGAGCGCTAGACAACAAGAGGTCGATAGCGCTACGAGCCATATGCACCAGATAGACATTTCTCAGCTTGCGTAAATCCGGCAGTTGATAGAGTAGATGGCCAATTTCTCGCTGAATTTCATCATCTAGGGTGAGGGTCTGCAGCTTATGGCAGGTTTCGTCCATGAGGCGATCGGTTTCGGTTTCAACTTCGACCGCAAGCTGTTCTTGATCAATTTGAGTTTTGGCATCTTGCAGCAGCGAGGCAAGATGTTTTTCATGCACCCATTCGAGAATGTCTTGGGAGTTGATGGCTTTTGGGGTACTCATCGAGGATCACCTTAGAAAGGGTTGGGGGCGATCGCCCCTCTTGGGCCAGTACCACAGGAGCGATGGTCGGACGTCCGGAGGAGTCGGCTCCCTGTTTGTATAACTTGACCCAATTGTGACGAACAAGGATGGAATGATCCAGTGGGCGGGGGCGGATTATTGCTTCATACGCTGCCAAAGGGTCTGCCGCCAATGCAGATCGATGGAGCGATCGGTCACCAGTTCCAACACGCGAATACCGCTCTGAGGTAATGGATTGAGCGATTGCACTAACTGTTCCCAGGACTTGATGGGCTGATGTTCGATGCCGTAGGCAGCGCAAAGGTGGGCAAACTTCACCGATTGGGGTGTGGTGAAAAATGTATCGAACAAGGCGGGCTCGGCTTGAGCAATGGGCAGGAGCCCAAAAATACCGCCGCCGTTGTTGTTAATCACAATCACCGTTAAATGCCCTTGCCAATGGTGCCGCACCAGGAAGCCGTTGGTGTCGTGCAGGCAGGCCAGATCACCGGTGATCAACACACCCTGGCGGCCATAGCAGGCTCCTAGGGCAGTGGAGAGGGTGCCGTCAATGCCGTTGGTGCCTCGGCTGAAAATCATCTGATGCTGCTGGGCATTCAGGGGCCAAAACCATTCCACATCGCGCACGGGCATACTGTTGGCAATCACCACCGGGGTTTGGGGTGGCAGCGATCGCCCCAGGAGCCAAGAAAGTTTACTTTCCACTAAGCGTTCGGTGGCGGTGCAGTGCTGATCAATCAGCGATCGGATCGAGGCGGCGGCAGCTAGCCACTTATGGAGATAATCCGGTGGGCCAACGGTGGCCAGGTGGAGAGACTGCACGGCTTGATGGAGGGTGCAGCGCAGGGTATGGGTGCGGCCGTGGGTGGGATCAAGGTTGCGATCGCCCCCGTCAATTACCCACTGCAGCGGCTGGGTTTTGTCCAACCACTGACGCAACACCTTACTGGTTGGCATCTCACCAATCCGAATCACCACCTCGGGCGCAAGGGCGGCGGCGCGAGTAGGATGGCGCAAAATGCCGTCATAGGTTGCCACGAGGTAGGGATTGCAGTCCGCATGGTTGCGGGCTGGGGATAGACCTTCTGCCAGCACTGGAAAGCCCAGAGTTTTGGCCAGGTAGGCGATCGCTCGGCAATAGGCGCGGGGGTGGTCGGGTTGATCAACTCCGGCAATAATCACACCGCGATCGCAGGAACCCCAGGTAGCCACATGGTCAGCGATCGCATCTGGGGCGAGGGTGGGCGAGGGTGGCGAGGTGCCCCGGGTGATGGCGGCAAAAAACTGCGGCTCATCCCACTGCTTGGCCAGGGCGAGAACATCGGCTTGGGGAATGGGCGCAAGGGGATCCCGGAAGGGTTGATTTAAGTGCACCGGCCCAGCTACGGGATAGCGCGATCGCTCCCAGGCATAGATCAAGGTTTGCCGCAGATAGGCCAACAAGGCAGGTTCTGTAGACGGTATCGCCAGTTCGCTATACCAGTTAGGATAAGAGCCGTAGAGTTTTTGCTGGTCAATGGTTTGCCCCGCATTACAGTCCCGCAGTTCTGGGGGGCGATCGCTGGTGATGATCAGCAACGGCACCCGCCCTTCCCGAGCCTCGATCACCGCTGGATAAAAGTTAGCGCCCGCCGTACCCGACGTGCAGACCAGCACCGTAGGCTGCCGGGTCTGGCGCGATCGCCCGAGGGCAAAAAAAGCTGCTGATCGCTCATCCAACATAGGAATGGCCTGGATCGCCGGATGCTGAGCAAAAGCCACCGTTAAAGGGGTTGAGCGTGATCCTGGACAGAGCACCGCTGTTTCCACGCCTAATCGAGCTAGCACCTCCGCCATCACAGAAGACCACAGGCTGTTTGTTGTCCGAAAATCCAACATAGTCGCTCTTAAACCAATGCCTGCAGCAATGCCTGCAGCTTCAAATGCACTTCCGCCAGCTCCCGATCGGGGTTTGACCCAGCCACAATGCCCGCGCCAGCATAGAGCCGCGCCCGATTGCCATGGAGCCAGGCTGAACGAATGCCCACCACAAATTCACTGTTGCCCTGGTGATCAATCCAGCCAATGGGCGCAGCATAGAGCGATCGCTCAAAGGATTCGTGACGCAAAATCTCCTGGCAGGCCACCTCCCGGGAAACCCCGGCTACCGCTGGGGTGGGATGCAGATTGGCCAACAAGGTCAGAGGATGCAGACTGTTGGGCATCCGGGCCTGGATGGGGGTATGTAAATGCTGAATATTGGACAGCCGCAGCAAATCGGGCTCAGGAGCATAGCGGGGAGTAAGCCCAGCGGCCTGCAGTTGGGCGGCGATGAAGTCCACCACCACCTGATGCTCATGGCGTTCCTTGGGGCTATGGCGCAGGCGATCGGCCAGTTCGGCATCGGCCTGGGATGACCCACCCCGAGGCGAGGATCCTGCCAAGGCATCCACCACCAAGGCGCGATCGCGAACACTCAGCAACCGCTCAGGACTGGCTCCAATAAAGCTATGGCCCTGGTCATTGCCGGTGGAAAAGACATAGCAATCGGGATAGCGGCGACGCAGGTTATCTACCGATCGCACCACGGAGAAAGGCTGGGGCGACACCACATCCAAGGCATGGGCCAGCACCACTTTTTGCAAATGTCCCCGAGCGATCGCCCCTAACACTGCTCGTACCGAGGATTGGAAGGGGACTAGAGAGGTAGAGGAATCCGTCTCTTCCGAGAGCACTTGCCCCGGCATGGCGTCTAACCGATGGCACAGGGACACCACTGGCGAGGCCAGCGATCGCACCTGTTCTAGGGTCGTCCAAGTAGCCCGCGTCACCGCCCGTAGTGCCGTTTGGGGCGTAATGGAAAGATTGGCCGTGACGCTAGTGCGATCGCCTTGGGTGATCACCTGCCAAGCAGGAATAAAGACCGTTGCTCCCGGAAAAGGAGCCCCCGGACTCACTTGGGAAAAAAAGGTAAAGCTACAGAAAAAGTGCAGCAGACTAGGAGCATGGACGGTCTGACAGCGACGCAGACAGTCATCCATAAATCGTCGGGCATCCTGAAAGCGTTGAGGATGGCTAGAGCATTGAGCCACCGCACTGCCCACCGCCGCGATCGCTATCTGCTGCCGCCGGTTTTCAAAATAAAAATGGGGTTGCTGGGCCAAGGCCAACGCTTGCAACGCCATAAGCGGATCCAACGACGGGATCTCCCACGATAGGCTAGCGATCGCAGGCTCCTCCAGACTTGACTGCTGTTGACAACCCAACAAACACTGATACAGGTCTTGTTCTGTGTGCAGTCGAGGACGAGAATGGGGGGTTACGGTCATAGTAGGCAAAGCGGCAGGTTTCCATCCACTCAGGCGGTCTGACTGGGTAACATCGACATTGAGATACAGCCGGCTGCAGATCAGTCAACCCCGACCCGCGCTCCCACGGTTCGCGATGATCTGCCCAAGCCCATGGAGAGCATCACACTAAGCAAGCTGCACCCAGCGCTCCGATCCCTTCCAAACGATAAACGGTGGGGGGCAGTTTAGGGGAACTCTGTTGCACTGTGTTGCAGAGTATTACAAGACACAAACATGGCTGAGCACCCCCAGGGGTCACCCTAGGTCGGTCTATAAAACACCTGGGGGTTGGGGTAGAACCTAGGTAGGCAAAGGAGTTGATGCCTTGGGATGATCTCTCATCCATTCTACGAATAATTGGGGGACAGGCTGGACTAGCGCCTCAGGATTTTCCACGAAGCCTCGGCGGAATATTGCAATTCGTAACGGCTCACTCAGCGATCGCCCAAAATCACCCAATCGTCTGTAACCCTATGAGATACTGAGGTCTAGACAGCGCCAACTTCAGGTGCTTGCCGGAGTTCACTGCATCCGTCTCGGCAATCAACCACCCCGGTTTTGTCCCTGGGTAGGAGGGTAGATGGATGGATGGCTCTCCCCTCAGCTTCCGATACTATCCATTGACGTTTAAGACATGACGATTCAAACGGTGAGAACGGTGCGATCGCCGCATCGCAAACAACTCTGGATGGCTGCCATCAAGCCCCCCATGTATAGCGTCGCGATTATGCCCATTTGGCTGGGAAGTGCGATCGCCTTTGCCGAAACCCAGCGCCTGCATCTGCCGGTATTCCTCATGTTTACCTGTTCTGCCATCCTCATTCTGGCCTGGGAAAACCTCAGCAATGATGTCTTCGACTCAGAAACCGGCATTGATCAAAATAAACATCATTCGTTAGTCAATTTAACCCGCAATAAATCCTTAATTTTCTGGGTGGGCAATAGCTGTCTGCTGGCTGGCGTGTTGGGCATTCTAGCGATCGCTCTTTGGCAGCAAGATGCGACGGTTCTTGGGATTGTCTTACTCTGCTGCCTGTTGGGCTATTCCTATCAAGGGCCGCCCCTACGCTTGGGCTACCAAGGCTTGGGAGAACCCCTCTGCTTTTGCTGCTTTGGCCCCCTCGCCGTATCCGCCGCCTACTATAGCCAAACCCAAGCCTGGTCGTGGATGAGTCTGGTCGCGTCCATTGTCCTAGGATTAAGCACCAGTTTGATCCTGTTCTGCTCCCACTTCCATCAAGTAGACGATGATATCGCCGCCGGGAAGCGATCGCCCATTGTCCGCCTGGGTACTGAGCGCAGCGCCCAACTCCTGCCTTGGGTAGTGGGTAGCCTTTACGGGCTGACCGTGATCTTTGTGTTCCTACAACTATTCCCCTTGTGGACCTTGTTGATTCTGTTGAGCATCCCCCCCGGCTGGCACCTCTGTCGCCACGTTGGCCGCTATCACAACCATCCTGAGCGGGTTAGCAACTGCAAATTCATTGCCATTAAGCTGCATTTTTGGAGCGGTTTACTGTTAGGCATCGGGTTCTTGCTATGACTGGGCCTTTGAGCTAAACCTAGGGCTGGCGATGAAACGTCCTCAGTGTTGAACGCACGGCTCGATGATAGAGCGGGTTTTAACGATGTAGGTTTTGATAGAGCAGACCTAAGACTGCTAAATTGAAGGTTGACGATCATCAGCGATCGCTCTCCAGGGAGTCGATCGTTTCTGAATGCCTAATGTTGAATCATCTACTTGCGCCCTGGGTTCTCTACCCTAGGGGCTAGCCAAGCACAACTTGCCCATCCATCCAAGGCTGTAGCTGGGTTAAGGCAGCTCTAATCCCACGTCCCTACCCTTCTTCATTTCACCGTTTACGTTTGCATGACCATGGCTGCAGTTGCCCTACAAAACGTCCACAAAGTCTACAACAATGTCTGTGTCGTCAATGATTTGTCATTGACCATTCAACCCGGCGAGATCTTTGGTCTGCTTGGCCCAAACGGCGCAGGCAAATCCACCACCATTCGCATGTTGACCACCTTAACCCAACCCACTCAGGGAGAAATTGTTGTGGCCGGCTATGATGTGGTGCGCCAGCCCTTTTGGGTGAAGCAACAGATCGGGGTGGTGCTGCAACAAATCAGTGTGGATGTGGATCTGACGGTCTGGGAAAATATGGAATTCCACGCGCGGATGCACCATATCCCCAACTCCCGCCGACAGCAGGATATTAGCCGCTGGCTTGACTATGTTGAATTGAGCGATCGCAGTCAGTCTCTGGTGAAAACCCTATCGGGAGGCATGAAGCGGCGGCTGCAAATTGCCCGCGCCCTGCTCCACCAGCCCCAGATCTTATTCTTAGATGAACCTACGGTTGGGCTCGATCCTCAAACCCGACGCCGGCTTTGGGAAATCATCAAAGGCTTAAATCAACAGGGCATGACCATTCTCCTCACCACCCACTACATGGAAGAGGTGGAATACCTATGCGATCGCATTGGCATTATGGACAATGGCAAGCTGATTGAGATGGGCACCCTCGACGAACTGCGCCACAAGCATGGGCTAGGATTGCTGATGAAGCAGGATGGCGATCGCTGGGACTATACCTTTTTTCCCACCATGGATGAGGCCCAAGTGCATCTGGCAGCGCAGGTTGATAAAACCGGCATGATGATTCGCCCGTCTAACCTAGAAGACATTTTTGTGGATCTCACCGGTCACAACCTAGACTAACCACACTGGTTAGATGCAACATCTCCATCCTTAAATTTAGTCTTTCAGCAAATTGTTTGGGGTGACCATGGCCCGCCTGGCTAGCAAACTTGAAGCGATTCTTTATCTCAAGGGGCATCCACTGCCGCTGAGCAAAATCGCTGACTATGCTGGGTGCGATCGCCACGAGGTGGAAGAGGGTATTCTAGAATTAATGGACGACTACGCCCATCGCGACAGTGCCCTAGAAGTCGTAGAAACACCAGAGGGATACGCGCTGCAGCTACGGCCAAGGTTTCATGACTTGGTGGAGACGTTAATTCCCCTAGATTTGGGTGTGGGAGCCCTACGCACCCTGGCAGCGATCGCCCTCAAAGGTCCCCTGAGTCAGCCTGAGTTGGTGGAATTACGCGGTTCTGGAGTGTATCAACATGTGCCCGAACTCGTCGACTTGGGGTTGGTTCGCAAGCGTCGTAAACCCGATGAACGCTCCTACTGGCTGCAAATTACGCCAAAATTCTATCAATATTTTCAGGTAGAATCCCTGCCCTATCCCTTTGCCAGTCCTCCATCGAGCGATCACCCCTCATCTCCAGAATCCCAGGATCCAGATCCAGACGCCAACACTGCCAACAACGATGAGCTGGATGCGTAAACGCCCTGCATCACTGGGTTTAACCCCGATACCCCCAGATGATCTAGACTCCATATCCCAGGCTTGGGACATCGGATCCCCAGCAGTTCTCAGACACAGGATCTGCAATTAGATGCCACAATAGATTAAATTCAGTCAACCCAATGGTCTCTATGGTTTTTAACCCTGACAACAGCGATTTCTTCAGTGGCAACGCCGAAGAGGACCAAGCGAACCAACTGCTGAGCTACCTGCAAAACCAGCCGCCGGAAGTTCTGGCGCGCGTGGCTAAATCTGTGAGCCCAGAAATTAGGCAGATTATTTCGCAAAATGTTCAGGGATTGGTCGGTGTGCTGCCGTCTGAATCCTTTAATGTGCAAATTACAACCGATCGGGAAAATCTGGCCGGTCTCCTTGCGTCTGCCATGATGACGGGCTACTTTCTGCGCCGCATGGAGCAGCGGATGGAACTGGAAGATAGCGTGATGGGGTCCTTCTCCATGCGCCGTCGGTCAGGCTTTGACCCCTTCCCGGATTCCGACACCTAAGGTTCGATCGCTAACCGATCGAACCCAATGGCGATCGCCCCTGACCCGAGGCTGGCCGACTGTGCAGCCATCGGTTGAGTACGCCCCAAACCCAGGAGCGATCGCCACTGTGCCAAAATTTCAGTCTTATTTCCAGCTTTTCATCCATTTCCCTACCTCTTCCTCAGAAGCAGCCGCAGTAATGGTAAGTTGCACCACTCCACAGCATTTACCAGCGCTGCAAACGCCTCATGAATAGCACTGAAGCGATCGTGACCTCACAAGCCGTCTAAAATGGTGACAGCCTTGTGGTAGGCAGCCCTGCGATTGGAGATGATAGGGCGATTGTCCCATTCCCATGGGTTCGGACATCACAAAGCCCTAGGTGCGTTCAAATATTTGAACGCACCTAGGGCAAGTCTCAACCGGCCACAGCCATATCACAGACAAGAAAAAGCGTTCCACACTGAATCCGGATCATGGTAGCACCTTCAGGATAAAACCCATGTCAGGCAACTAACTCCAATGACAGGACTGGGAACAATAAGGCGCATCCTGCCCAAGAGTGACCAACGCGATTCAATGTGCAACGCTCACTGGAAGGGAATACATACAGGCTTCGATAAACCCATCATATCGCGAGGAAGCATAGATCAAAATCACTGCCTAGAATATCCATGATAGACTTAACTCTATGCGAATATCCGCGATGAATGGTTCCTGTTTAGATACGGAGTGAATCTCCGGGAGAGTCTCACGTGATCCACGCTACCTTGCATCAATTTAAAGTCTTTGAAGCAACGGCCCGCCATGGCAGCTTCACCCGGGCCGCAGAGGAGCTATTCCTCACCCAGCCCACAGTGTCTATGCAAGTCAAGCAACTAACCAAGGCTATTGGTTTGCCGCTCTTTGAGCAAGTCGGCAAGCGCCTCTATCTGACGGAAGCTGGCAAGGCGCTGTTTGCAACCTGTAAGGACATTTTCACCAATCTGGATCAGCTAGAGATGACGGTTGCAGATTTGAAGGGGATGAAGCAAGGGCAGCTTCGTCTAGCGGTGATTACAACAGCCAAGTATTTTGTGCCGCGCCTTCTAGGCCCTTTCTGCCGCATGTATCCTGGCATTGATGTGTCGTTGACAGTCACCAATCATGAACGGGTCATTGACCGATTATCGAACAATCAAGATGATCTTTATGTCATGAGTCAGTTACCAACCAATCTAGATTGTGAAGCTGAATCCTTCCTAGACAATCCCTTGGTCGTTTTGGCTCCCACCAACCATCCCTTAGCGGGGCAACGCAATATTCCCATTCAGCGCTTAAATGATGAACCGTTTATTATGCGGGAATCCGGATCGGGAACGCGGCGCGCGGTGGAAAGTTTGTTTGATCGGGAAAATGTCTCGGTGAAAGTCCGGTTAGAGCTAGGCAGCAATGAGGCGATTAAGCAAGCGATCGCTGGCGGTCTGGGGTTATCCGTTCTATCCCACCACACCCTCACCCCGGAAGGGTCTCATAGCGATCTCACCGTGCTGGATGTCGAAGGCTTCCCCATTTCCCGCCAGTGGTATGTGGTGCATCTGGGAGGAAAGCAATTGTCGGTGGTGGCCGCTACTTTCTTGCAGTACCTCCAAGAGGAGGCTCCCAAGCTATCTCCCATCCCAGCCCTAGCCCATTCGTCTAAGTAGGGCGATCGCCTTTTGGCTGCGGAAGAGGCGATCGCTCCCGATGCCTAGACTAATCCTAGACCATCGGTCACACCACCCACCTGTGATTATGGACGTACACACTTAGCCTGGATGCCATCATCTCCCTCGGATCAGAATTCCCCCAACAAACCGGAGGCAGAAGCACTCTCCCCGACTCCAGCTTCGCCTTCAGAGTCTGGAGTCGGAGCATTTCTTCGGGCTATGATTCAGGTAATTCGCTCGATCAAAATTCCCCGAGAAGCGATCGGGGCTGTGGTTGGCGCATCTATCACAGCCTTTGCAACCCTATCTATTGCGATTGTTAATCTCCTCAATGGGTTTAATGAGCAGCTGAATCGTCCTTTTCAGATTCAAGACTCCCTCAGCAAAACCCAACTCACCGCTGACTACTATCGGCAGACGGCTCTGTCGACCTATCTCAGTGCGGCTGGCATGGTGCTCATGCAAACCCATGACCATCGCACGCTAGAACAATTGGCTACTCTACGGGCCCTCACCCATGCCACCCTGCGGGAGCTGAATGCAGAGCGCAAGCGTTATGTGGTGATGTTGTTGCAGGATGCGCAGGTGCTCACTTGGCGACCGGAAGACAATCAGGATATAGGGCGTCCAGCCTTTCTCTCTCAGGCCAACCTGATTGGTGCCAATTTGGAAGGGCTAGATCTTCAAGGCACAGACCTACGAGGGGCAGATCTGCGCGCCGTTAACTTTCGCTATGCCAACCTCAACCATACTCACCTCACGGGAGCCAATCTCACGGGGGCAGATCTGCGCAGTGCGGATTTGAGTAACGCTGATTTGGAGCGCGTTGAATTGCTGAATGCTTGCTACAACGGGCGGACGGTGTTGGATGTCAATATTGATCCGACAACGGCAGGCATGAAAAAAGTTACCGAAAGTGATATCTGTACGCCGGAAGTGCCCAGTTCGTCGGATCCCGTATCAACCTAAACAAATCCAGCTTCAGTTGCATGTCAACCGCATGGGTACCATAGATGATAAAAAAACCGAGGAAAGCGATCGCTCTCCTCGGTCTTCAACCTAGTATCAAAGAACTGGTTTCAGATAGGCGATCGCCTACTTGATGGCTACCTTAGCGCCAACTTCTTCCAGTTGCTTCTTAGCATCTTCAGCTGCTTCCTTGGTGATGGCCTCTTTGACAGCCTTAGGAGCTGCTTCAACCAAGTCCTTAGCTTCTTTCAGACCCAAACCGGTGAGGGCACGCACCACCTTGAGGATGGCAATCTTCTTATCAGCAGGAACGTCTTCCAACACCAAGTCGAATTCGGTTTGCTCTTCCACTTCCTCAGCGGCAACAGCAGCACCAGCAGGAGCTGCCATCATCATGGGCATACCACCAGCAGGAGCAGATGCATCAACACCAAAGGCTTCTTCAATTTGTGAAACCAGTTCAGAGGCTTCAAGGAGAGAAAGAGACTTAAGCTGTTCTAGAATTTCGTCAGTCTTTGCAGACATGGGAGTCCTCCAAATTTAGTTGAATGGTGAATAACAAGTGGGGCACGCAAGGCCCCGAGTGGCCGTCCAGAGCGATCGCTCCCCGGGGCTAGCCGGCGTCGGCGTCACCCTCTTTTTCGGATACAGCCTTGATAGCCCGTACCAGCGATGATGGAACTTCCTTGATCCCAACCGCCAACTTCGTAGGTACGGCGTTGACGCCAACGGCAATCTTGGTTGGGATAGAGTTGATAGCCCGAGCAATACGAGCAATTAGCTCTTCCTTACTGGGTAGCTCGGTAATGGCCTTAACGTCATCTTCGCTAAGAGCCCGACCTTCCATCACCCCGCCCCGTAGGACAGTTTTTTTGGTCGCCTTTTGAAATGCTTGGTAAGCCTTGATAGCTCCACCTAAATCATCCTTGAGCAACAAAAACGCGGAGGATTCTTGCAGGAATGTCTGCATGGGTTGCCAATTGGGATCTTCCGCAATGGCAATGTTCATCAAGGTATTCTTGGCGACCCGACAGCTTGCACCGGTCTGGCGTAGCTGGTTGCGTAGTTCAGTAATTTCTGAAACGGACAAACCTTTAAAATCGATGACCAAAGCTAGTTGAGCTTCGCTCAGTTCTTGCTTTAGTTCAGCAACAAGAGCCTTTTTATCGGCTAGCGTTCTACCCATTACACTGTTCACCTCCTTAACGTGGGTGTATCGCCAAACTTGAAGTACAGATCAGGCTATATCGAGTCAGCAACGACGACATAGCTCAATCTGGCACAGATCCAAAACAAAAGCCCTGGTGTTTTAACCAGAGCTTCGCAAACCAAAGGACAGACCGCGACGGGTTCCTTCGCTGTGCATCACCTCGGCAGGATATTTAAGCGTAGGCACCTGCTGTCTCTGGTTTGCTATGAAGTTTTAGAGCACAAATGTTTCGTATCTACCGTCTCCCGTAGATGGTGAAGTTAATCAGCCTTTGCTAGTGTACACCAAAATCGAGCTAGACGACATCCGCAGCTTTCAGATCGCGCAGCGCACTAATATCTACCTCGATGGACGGCCCCATGGTAGACGACACATGGATACTGCGCCAGTAGCGACCCTTAGCGCCGGACGGGCGATTACGATCGATACATTCTTGCAGAGCCTTGAGGTTCGTCAAGAGATCTTCGGTAGGAAATCCTGCCTTACCAAACAGCACATGGACGATGCCTGTCCGGTCAGCCCGAAATTCTAGCTTCCCTGCTTTAAACTCTTCAATTGCTTTTGCCACGTCAAAGGTCACTGTTCCACCCTTAGGCGACGGCATCAGCCCCTTAGGACCAAGCATCCGACCTAGCTTAGCAACCTGCGGCATCATGTCTGGCGTTGCCACCAAAACCTCAAAGTCCAACATGCCTTTTTGAATATCAGCAATCAGCTCTTCAGAACCACTGAGGTCAGCGCCAGCATTGGCTGCTTCAGCCACCTTTTCACCACGGGCAATGACAGCCACGCGCACGGTCTGTCCTGTTCCCTTAGGTAGAGCAACGGTAGTTCTTAACTGTTGGTCGGTATATTTTGGATCAATACCAAGGCGGATATGGGCCTCAGCCGACTCAGGAAATTTAGCTGTAGCGGTTTCCTGCAGCAGCTTCAGGGCCTCAACCGGCTCATAGGGGCGGTCTTCAACCTTGGCGTACAGCTCTTTCAAGCGACGGGATAACTTCTTCGTCATGGCATATGTCTCCTTGGGGTACTGGCGAGGATACTCCTCTCCCCCGATTATGGTTTAAGCGAGTCTGAGCGTATCGGTTAGTCTGCTAGGGTTAGTCCGCGAGGGTAACACCCATGTTGCGGGCAGTTCCTTCAACAATTTTCATCGCGGCTTCGATATCATTAGCATTCAGGTCAGGCATTTTCACCTGAGCAATTTCCTGAAGCTGAGCCCGAGTGATGGTGCCAACTTTCTTGCTGTTGGGTTCACCCGAACCTTTATCAATACCGATCGCCTTCTTAATCAAGACGGAAGCAGGAGGCGTCTTGAGGATGAAGGTAAAGCTCCGATCTTCATAAACGGAGATTTCTACCGGCACCACCAGACCCACTTGATCAGCGGTACGGGCATTATATTCTTTACAGAACATCATGATGTTCACCCCATGCTGCCCCAAGGCTGGTCCAATGGGAGGAGCAGGGTTCGCTTTGCCAGCCGAAATGGCTAGCTTGATTAGTGCAACAACTTTCTTTGCCATTGATCTATCAACTCTGTTTCTGAATTTGATTGAATTCCAGCTCGACGGGGGTATCTCGCCCGAAGATTGAAAGGAGCGCCTTCAGCTTACTGCGCTCAGGGCTAACCTCAATCACCTCGCCTTCAAAGTCCTTAAATGGCCCAGACAAAACCATAATTTTGTCTCCAGCCACCATATCGACTTTCACCACAGGACGCTGTTCTTGAGCCTGCTTAAAGATCCGCTCAACTTCGGCGTGCCCCAAGGGCATGGGCTTCACGTGCCCACGCGATCGCCCTGTACGGGTTCGCTGTTCTGCCCCGACAAAGTTGATCACATTGGGAGTATTCTTGACAACCTGCCAAGTTTCATTGTCCATAACCATGCGAACCAACACATAGCCAGGAAAAACTTTCTCAGCAATCTCCTTAGGCTTACCAGCTTTCGTAGGCTTAAGGATAGGGGTTTGAGGAATCTCGATCTGGAAGATGCGGTTTGCCACGTCAAGCATACCCAAGCGTTGCTCAAGGTTAAGCTTGACGCGCTTTTCACAGCCAGATGCAACTTGCACAGCATACCAACGAGCAGAGCGACGAATGTCTTTCGCCTCTCCCTGCTCAGGGTCTGATTCATTCAAGTTTGATTCGTCTGAACCGAACTGATTATCTTGCAATTCGGATTCGTCTGGCGTGAATGTCATTTAGAATACCTGCTTTGCCGCCCAACTAAACAACTTATCTATAAAGTAGATGATTGTGGCTGAGAGGCTGACCATTAAGATGACAGCAATGGATTCACTGATGAGCTGTTGGCGGCTTGGCCAAACGACTTTATCAAGCTCCTCTTTCGTACCCTTCAAAAATTCAGACGCATTGAACTGTGAAGTTGCTTCTTCTACTGCTGCTGGAGTTGCCTTGCCTTTTTCAGCCATCCCGTCACCTACGCTATACGTGCCCTTGTTGATGCCTAGCTTGCGATCATCGCCCAGTGTTTCTCCAGCCGCTACCTAACCGTGTATCCCACCAACCGATGCTCGGATAATGCTAGGGTCAAGGGCTGTGCTGACATCGTGCTCTGAGAGTTGACTCATGTGGCACGTCGTCAAAGAACCATAGGCCATAAAAAATGGAGCGCGCCCTGGAGGACTCGAACCCCCGACATCAGGTTTTGGAGACCTGCGTTCTACCAACTGAACTAAGAGCGCACGAGCTGAGGCTAACTCAGCATACCACTATAGAGTTTAACAGCTTCTTTGCGTTTCCTTCACGCAGCGCGAAAAACCTATAGTGTAAAGCACTACAGTGCTCGATCGAACCGCTGCTTGAGGCGAGTAGCCTTACCAACGCGATCGCGCAAGTAGTATAGCTTAGCACGACGGGCCTTGCCTCGGCGAATCACTTTGATGGTGTCTACTCGAGGCGAGTGAAGCATAAAGACTCGCTCTACGCCAATACCTTGGAAGACACGACGCACGGTGATGGTTTCGTTAATGCCACCATTCCGCATAGCGATGATCGTTCCCTCGTAGGGCTGAACCCGCTCTTTTCCACCTTCACTAATACGAACACCGACACGAATCGTGTCGCCGACATAAAGGACAGGCAGATCCGATTTGATATGTACCGCTTCAACAGAGCGGATGATCTCTTGAGTGTTCATAATTTAGCGAAACTCACAATTCTCTACTATACGTGAGGGGGTAGGGCCATGTCTAGCATTTTTCATGGGAAACAGCATTTTTTGCATGAGAACCATTGGTTGACTGGCAAACCTTGTTGACGCAAACCTTGCCCTCATCCCCTACAAGGTTAGCTCCGGGGGAGGGCCATTGAGGCGTATTAAACTATATCGTGACATTTTGAAGACTTGATAGGCCGTAACTAAAGGAGCGATCGCCCCCTAACGAAGCGATCGCTCTCTGCTTGAATTGAGCTACCGAGTGGATTTGTGCTACACCTTGGCCAATCGGAAGGCGGCACCTAGCCCAGCGCCCATTTCTTCAGGGGTAATTTTGCCATCATGGTTGAGATCGAGGGCATCAAACACGGCATCACTTCCCATCCATTCTTCCCGAGTGATGAAGCCGTCTCCATCGAGATCATAGGCACGAAACACGTCTTCTGCTGCATGGCTGACGATGTCGCTCCCATCAATCCGGGAGAGGCGCTCAGCGAGAAGCTCTTCTAGGGCAACGAGAGCCTTAGAAAAGCCTTGAATCCCTTCATCTAGCTTGTCAGAAGCCATACGGTCAGCACGATGCATGGACTCAAAGGTAGCTTTGTCGATCTGGATGGCTTCAAGATCAGACTGGGCTGCCTTCTTGGGATCGAGCTTCCGGGGTAGCTCAGCGATGGTGGAATCCAACTGTTCCAGCAAGCTGGGAGAAATGGTGAGCAGGTCACAGCCGGCTAGTTCAGTGATTTCTCCTAGGTTGCGGAAGCTAGCGCCCATAATTTCGGTCTTGTGGCCAAATTTTTTGTAGTAGTTATAAATCTGGGTCACCGAGAGAACACCCGGATCTTCTGCAGCAGGATAGGAATCTCGCCCTGTATCTTTCTTATACCAGTCCAGGATGCGTCCTACGAAAGGAGAAATCAGGGTGACTCCGGCATCGGCGCAGGCGATCGCTTGGTGTAGCCCAAACATCAGCGTGAGGTTGCAGTGGATACCTTCTTTCTCAAGCTGTTCGGCCGCCTTGATGCCTTCCCAGGTGGCGGCAATCTTGATCAAAATGCGATCGCTGGATACCCCTGCCGCCTTGTATTGGGCAATCAAATCATGGGCCTTAGCAATGGTGGCCTCGGTATCGTAGGAGAGCCGCGCATCGACTTCTGTGGACACTCGCCCCGGAATAATGTCAAGAATTTTCAAACCAAAGGCCACCGCAAGGCGATCGAAGGCTAGGGTGACAATGTCTTTCTGGCTGGCATCAGCTCCCGCATCTTGCTGGGCTTGGGCCAAGGTTTTATCCACAATTTC
The DNA here is from genome assembly GCA_036703605.1 of Candidatus Obscuribacterales bacterium. Classification (NCBI taxonomy): domain Bacteria; kingdom Bacillati; phylum Candidatus Melainabacteria; order Candidatus Obscuribacterales; species Candidatus Obscuribacterales bacterium. Next base: position 34,705 of record DATNRH010000502.1, read on the forward strand.
CTGATATTCCGGCATTTGAGCCGCCGCTGTGATCAGCGAAGGGTTGGTCGTGGCGTCTTGGGGCTTCACCTTTTTAATGGCTTGAATATCACCGGTGTCGGCGACGACCACCGTCATCTCACGAAGTTGTTCAAGTAGGCTCTTAGTCATAGTTTGAAGGAAAGTACAGTAGAGGGCAAAGAGGTAGGATAAATGGCGTTGCTGAATATAAGTATGAAGTCTTAAATCCGTCCTCTCCCTAACCCTCTCCCTAGAGAGGGGAGAAAGGGCAAATCATACATCGATTCAGCAACGCCGAATGGATAGGGTTCATCCTGCTCAGAACGAACCCCAAGAACAGCTATTGTTCAACCTTGAAGCCGGCACTGGCTTGGTTGTAGTCTTCAACCTCAATGGTGACGGGCTTCACGTTCCAAATCTCGTCGCAGTATTGACGGATAGTGCGATCGGAAGAGAACTTACCCATGCGAGCAGCATTCAGGATCGACATACGTGTCCAAGCATTCTGATCACGATAGACCTGACTAACGTGCTTCTGGCTTTCCACATAGGATTGATAATCTGCTAGCAGCATGTATTCATCATGGTGGAGCAATGAATCCACAATCGGACGGAAGAGATCCGGATCACCCGGGGAGAAATCGCCGCCAGCGATCGCATCGATCACATCCCGCAGTTCTTGGTTACCGTTGTAGTATTCCATCGGGTCGTAGCCCCGTTGCTTCATCGTCAATACTTCTTCTGCCGTCAACCCAAACAGGAAGAAATTCTCTGCACCCACTTCTTCACGAATTTCGATATTGGCACCATCTAAGGTACCGATGGTGAGTGCACCATTCATGGAGAATTTCATGTTGCCGGTGCCGGAGGCTTCCTTACCCGCCATGGAAATTTGTTCCGATAGATCGGCTGCCGGGTAAATGCGCTGCCCCAGGGAAGCGTTGAAGTTCGCCAAGAAGACCACCTTAAGGCGACCGCGCACGTGCGGTGCCCGATTCACCACATCAGCCACCGCATTCACCAATTTGATGATCAGCTTAGCCATGTAGTAGCCTGGAGCTGCCTTGCCACCAAAGATAAAGGTACGAGGCACAATATCCAGCCCTGGATCCCGGCGCAGGCGGTTGTATAGGGTGATGATGTTCAACACGGCCAACAACTGGCGCTTGTATTCATGAATCCGCTTCACCTGCACATCAAACATGGAATTGACATCGACATCAATGCCGTTGTGCTTCCAGATATAGGCCGCCAAGTCTTGCTTATTCTGTTGCTTGATCTGCCGCCAGCGATCGCAAAAAGCTGGATCATCCACAAACTCTTCCAGCTTGCGCATTTGGTCTAAATGGGTGAGCCATTCCTTGCCACCGAGCTTTTCGGTCAACAACTCCGACAGAGCTGGATTACTCAGCAAAATCCAGCGGCGCGGCGTCACACCATTGGTTTTATTGGTGAATTTCTCGGGCCAAAGTTCATAGAAGTCCTTCAGCACACTTTGCTTCAGCAATTCGGTGTGGAGGGCGGCGACCCCGTTGATGGCATGACTACCAACACAGGCCAAGGATGCCATGCGCACTGACTTCTCAGGCTGCTCTTGGATAATCGACAGGCGGGAAATACGTCCCTCATCTTTGGGATACCAGGTTTTCACATCTTCCATGAAGCGGAAGTTGATTTCATAAATGATTTCCAACAGACGCGGCAACACCCGTTCCAACAGACTGACAGGCCAACGCTCTAGCGCTTCCGGCATCAGGGTGTGGTTGGTGAAGGCAAAGGTGTTCTGGGTGATGTGCCACGCATGGTTCCATTCCAGTTCATACTCATCCAGCAGCAGACGCATGAGTTCAGCAATACCAATGGTGGGGTGGGTATCGTTGAGCTGGATGGCGAAGTATTCATGGAAGTCATCCAAGGTAGGATGCACCAGCAAATGACGGCGAATCATATCTTGCAGCGATGCCGACACGAAGAAATATTGCTGCTCTAGCCGCAGTTCACGTCCTTGGGGCGTATTGTCGTTGGGATACAGCACCTTGGAGATGGTTTCAGAACTCATCTTCTCCGCCACCGCGTTGTCATATTGCCCAGAGTTAAAGGCGTCGAAGTCAAATTCGTCGCTGGCCTCTGCCTTCCAAAGCCGGAGGGTATTGACGGTGTTGGTGTTGTAGCCAGGGACGGGTGTGTCATAGGGAATGGCGATCACGGTGCGCCCTGGAATCCAGCAGACGCGATAGTGACCGCGATCGTCGGTGTAGGGCTCGGTGTAGCCGCCGAGTTTAATTTCCACCTTGGCTTCTGGACGAGCAATTTCCCAAGGGTTGCCCAGTTTTAACCAGTTGTCAGGAATTTCTAGCTGAAATCCATTACGAATAATTTGGTGAAAAATACCAAACTCGTAGCGAATGCCATAGCCAATAGCTGGCATTTCTAACGTCGCCAGGGAGTCTAGAAAACAAGCCGCCAAACGACCTAAACCGCCATTGCCAAGACCTGGATCTTCCTCCTGTTCTAGAAGCTTATCCATGTCGAGTCCTGTTTCAGCAACGGCTTGCTTCACCTGGTCATAGATTTCCAAGTTGATCAAACTGTTGCCCAAATGCCGACCCATGAGAAATTCAGCGGACAGGTAGGCGACCATTTTCACCTTTTCGTCCGTGTAGCGTTCTTGGGTTTTTAGCCAGCGGTAAAGGAGGCGATCGCGTACCGTGTAGGCAAGAGCGGTATAAAAGTCGTTATCGGTCGCCGTGGCGGCATTTTTGCCCTGAAGATAAAATAAATGATCGGCAAAGGCCCGCTTAAGCGTTTCAATGCTCAGCCCAGTACGGTCATCTTCGACCTGAACCGTGGGACATTCGAAGGACTGGTTTTGGCTGTTGATTACGTCGTAGGTTGTCATGGGTTGTTCTCGCAGTTGTGCAGTCGGGTCAACATGGGCGGGGGCGATCGCTGGGTGTAGATCGCGTGGGTACCAGGATCTGAGGCAAGACCCAGAAGAGGGTCAGGGGGCGATCGCCCAACGCCCCTGTCGTGGTGGACGTCCCTAATGGGGCCACATCCAATCCCGGATATCGGGCATATCTTGCCCATAGCGGGCAATATAGTGTTTGTGATCGATCAGCTTGTCTCGTAGCATTTGCATCACGTAGGCACCTGTACTCTGAAGCGATGGAACCCGTTCAATCACGTCCATTGCCAAGTGGAAGCGATCGAGGTCATTGAGCACCACCATATCAAATGGCGTGGTCGTGGTTCCTTCTTCCTTGTAGCCGCGCACATGCATATTTTTATGATTGGTGCGGCGATAGGTGAGTCGATGAATCAGCCAAGGGTAGCCGTGGTAGGCAAAGATGATGGGCTTATCGGTAGTAAAGAGAGTATCAAACTCTTTATCACTCAGCCCGTGGGGATGTTCGCGCTCCGGTTGGAGGGTCATCAAATCCACCACGTTAATCACCCGCACCTTGAGGTCAGGGAAATGCTGCCGCAGCAGGTCAGTAGCGGCCAGCGTTTCCAAGGTGGGCACATCGCCTGCGCAGGCGAGCACCACATCGGGTTCACAACCCTGATCGTTGCTGGCCCAATCCCAAATGCCGATGCCCTTGGTGCAGTGCTTAACAGCTGCATCCATGTCTAGATATTGCAGCGACGGTTGTTTTCCCGCCACTACCACGTTGACATAGTGCCGACTGCGCAGGCAGTGATCGGTCACAGACAGCAGCGTGTTGGCATCGGGGGGTAGATACACCCGAATCACATCTGCTTTTTTATTGATCACATGGTCAATAAAACCGGGGTCTTGGTGGCTAAAGCCGTTGTGATCCTGCCGCCACACGTGGGAGGTGAGCAGGTAGTTGAGGGAGGCAATGGGCCGCCGCCAAGGAATGTGGCGAGTGGTCTTCAGCCATTTGGCATGTTGGTTAAACATGGAGTCAATCAAATGGATGAAGGCTTCATAGCAGGAGAAAAAGCCATGGCGACCGGTGAGCAGGTAGCCTTCGAGCCAGCCCTGGCAGGTATGTTCGCTCAAGATTTCCATGACGCGACCATTGGCAGCCAAGTGATCATCTTCGGGGAGCGTTGCGGCGACCCAGGTGCGATCGCTGACCTCAAAGATGGGATGCAGGCGGTTGGAGGCTGTTTCATCGGGGCCAAAGACCCGAAAGTTTTGGCTATCCAAGTTTTGCTTCATCACGTCCCGGAGGAACTTGCCCATTTCCAAGGTGGCTTGGGCGTAGGTAGTAGCGGGTTTGGGAACGGGAACGGCATAGTCTTGGAAGTCTGGCATTCGCAGATCCCGCAGCAGGATGCCGCCATTGGCGTGGGGATTGGCACCCATACGGCGATCGCCCTTGGGTGCGAGGGCCGCCAATTCTGGAATCAGCGTACCGGCTTCATCAAACAGCTCCTCCGGCTTGTAGCTCTTCATCCAGTCTTCCAGCAGCCGGATATGGTCTTCGTTGGTCGATAGGTCAGAGAAGGGAACTTGGTGCGATCGCCAATAGTCTTCGGTCTTCTTGCCATCCACCTCCTTGGGGCCCGTCCAGCCCTTAGGCGACTTGAGGACAATCATGGGCCACTGGGGCCGCTGCCGGTAGCCGTTGGTGCGGGCATCCTGCTGAATGGTCTTGATTTCAGATATGGCCAGCTCCATGGTACGAGCCATGAGCTGGTGCATTTGCTCTGGATCCGAGCCCTCCACAAAGTAGGGACGGTAGCCATAGCCCACAAACAGGCTTTCCAGTTCCCCGGGGCTGAGGCGAGACAGCACCGTGGGGTTGGCGATCTTGTAACCATTCAGGTGCAAAATCGGCAGTACCGCCCCGTCGTGGACGGGGTTGAGAAACTTGTTGGAATGCCAACTAGCTGCCAGCGGGCCAGTTTCTGCCTCCCCATCACCCACCACGCAGGCCACAATCAAGTCTGGGTTATCAAACGCAGCTCCGTAGGCATGGGACAGGGCATAGCCCAACTCGCCGCCTTCGTGGATCGAGCCAGGGGTTTCTGGCGCAACGTGGCTAGGAATGCCGCCGGGGAAGGAAAACTGCTTAAACAGGCGGAAGATCCCGTCTTCATCCTGGGAAATATTAGGGTAGAACTCGCTGTAGGTGCCTTCTAGGTACGTGTTGGCGACCAAACCCGGGCCACCATGGCCTGGGCCAGCGATATAGACTACGTTGAGGTCTTGCGCCTTAATCAACCGATTGAGATGGACATAGATAAAATTCAGGCCAGGGGTGGTGCCCCAATGTCCTAATAGTCGCGGCTTGATATGCTCCAACTTGAGGGGCTCTTTCAGCAACGGATTGCCGTAGAGGTAAATTTGCCCCACGGAGAGGTAGTTGGCGGCTCGCCAATAGGCGTTGATTTTGCTCAGCTCTTCCGCTGATAGAGGTTTGGATTGAATGACGTCTGCAACAACCATAGGTATGAACTCTAGTGTGATGTTCTCAATGACAGTGCTAGGCAAGGAAAGAGCGATCGCTCTAGACCCACCCACGACACAATTCAGGATGCGAACTTGAGAATTCTAGACGCTGTCCTGTAGGCCAACCGGGAGACCAACATGGCTGAGTTCGTCAAAGGAAAACGAACGTGGTTGCTAGAATAACCGCCCATCAATCAGCTTCACGTCTAAAAGCTATCGAGTGATGAGGATCCGACGGTGGTACGCTAATAACCCTGCCTCCAATCTAGAGGCACTATGGGGGAATACCGGCAATAGCTTGTAAATTTCTTCAGGTTTGGGTGTGCCATGAATGGAAAATCACCCTCATCTACCTCGGCACAACTTGATACGCCCCTAGTTTTCGATCGCTCTCTTGGGTATAGGTGTAGATCATTGCAGCGCGATCGCCATCTACCGCAGGGTGGGGATTGTCCCAGGCACCACCCAGGCACCACCCAGGCACCACGGCTAGGAAAGCACCCCCCATAAGAAAACCGTCCTGGATGCACCAAGACGGTTAGCAATGGGACAAATTTAAGAGGCAGCGTCGCTTGCGAGATCCCCATGAACCTCCTGCTGTCGCCTACTTACTCCAAGCCACATAGGGCAACCGAGCCGC